>DAHXLH010000108.1:0-17880 GCA_027366115.1 Phycisphaerales bacterium | reverse complement strand
GACGCCAGCAGCGGCTGGAGGATAACCCATGCCACACCGAGAATAGTCTGCTTGTAGCGCAGCTTCAGATCACGACCGGCCAGCGAAAACAGCAGATCGCGGAAGTACCATACTTCCGCCAGGTCCACAAGTTTCCACGCGGAACCGGGGCGCAGAATCAGGTGCGGCACGGGCGCAGACACTGCGGAGATAGAGTCATCACCGCTGCCCGCTACCGGAAGTTCCGGTTTGACGCTGCCCGCTTCGGAAGGCGCGGGCACAACATCAGTTTCTTGATAAACGGATTCAGTCATTTTTTAGAACCTTGAAAAGTGTGACAGCACTATCAGTATTGGCAGTACCATCAGTATTATCAGTACATTCAGTATTGGTCAGTACCTTCAGTGACGACAGGCTTCGGGAAGCTGGGAGTTAGTTAGAATGCGTCAGAAGCGCTTCGCGCTTTCATTTTGCTCTACTGCTCAACTCTCTCCTGCTCTATCGGGCCGCCGCCCTATCGCCTCCCATATTTCCCCCACGCCTAACGCTGCCGCCCATTTATTAATATATTCCAAGTCAACCCGGCCTCGGCTGACTTTCAGGATTCCCGCAATATCGCGCAGATGCTTGTCTGAGCCACCCCATTGATAATATTCCAGCTTCTTGATAATCGCATCCTACGGCGAGGCGAAACATACCTCCAGATCATTCCCGGCGTCAATGCGCCTGGCACGCGAAAAACGCGACTCGTTAAACGAATTTTTCGCTGGAATTATGACATCAATCTTCAGTCCCGACTCGGGGTGAATAATATTGAATTGCCCGCGCGTCCGAACCGCATCCAGCGCCGCTTCCGGGCTGACGTAAAACTGTCCGGAAGGGAATTGCCGACAGAAATTTTCAACCTTTGCTTCCGGTAAATCCACAACTATGTCGATGTCATTGGTAAATCGCACTTCGCCGTAAACGATCGTGGCTGTAGAACCAGTGACAAAGTATCGCAGACGCATGGTTTCCAGGACGCCCGCGACATAGCGCAGAAGGTCAGACTGCTCCATGCGACAGCCTCCGGGCGGCCTCGGCGGAAATCTGCACTTCGCTCCAGTCTGGATTTTCCGCCTTTAAGTGACCCAAGAGCATGCGCCGGGCACTGGCGTACATACCACTGGCAATGGCCAGCCGCTGCGCACCAGTTTTCGCCCGCAGAACCTCGGCCATCGCATCATCAATGACCTCAATATTTTTCGGCGGCAAATGCCTGGCATTCTTCATGGTTGCATTCCGACCTTTCCTTATAGTCTTTCCAATACGCCACAGCACGTTCAATATCAGAAGATTGCTTCACTTGATGCGCTGCATCAGCGCGTTGTAGTGCTGTTTAGCACTGGCGGGCACCTGCGGCGAATTTAATTTTTGCGGGTCGATTTTGTGCAGCACGGCGGCGGCCTGCTTCATGTCGCCGGCGCGGACCAGAATGCGGGCGAGATCCACGTTCCATTCCGGATTGCCCGGGTCAATATTTATTGCCGAGCTGATGGCTTTCACGGCCGCTTTCACATCGCCCATGCGGGATTCCACCAGGGCCAGGGTGTCCCAATAAGCTGCGACATTGGGAGCCAGCTTCACCGCTGCACGGGCCAGGGATCGGGCTTCAGCTAGATTGGTCCCCGGTTGGCGCAGCATCAGCATGGCTAGATTATTCTGGGCCACCGGCAACTGGTTGTTGAGCTTCAGAGCATTGTGATAATTGGTAATAGCCGCGGCGGTATCCCCCGCCGATAGTTGCACGGTGGCCAGTTCCGCCAGCATGGAGCCACGCTGTTGATCGGACAATTTTTGTGTTTTTAACAAATTGGCCAGTAACCCGGCGGCTTCATTAAGATCCGCTTTGCTGCCCACGCGCTGACCCAGTGCCCACCAGGCCTGGGCCAGTTGCTGTTGCTCGCTTACGGCGGTGGCTGGAGTTGCGGCGGCCACGCGATGGAGCCACAGTGCGGCGGTGCTTGCGGGTAATTCCCGGCTGGCGATGTTCACGGCAAATTGCCGCCAGTTGGAATTTGATATCAGGGGCAGCAGCACGCGTTTAAGTTCAGTCATATTGTGCAATGCGATTTGCGATTGCAGATACGCTGCGATAACGCCGGGGTCATTGGCCGGATTTTTCAATGCCGCCTTCAAATAAGGTGACAGCGTTCGGACGGCCGCGTTTGGCTCAGCCAGATTCAGATAAGCCACCGATTCCAGCACAATGGCCGAGGTGGGGTTGGTGGCGCTGCGTTTGGCCCAGGTTTGCGCAGCGCTTAGGGCCTGCGACCATTGGTGCGACGCGGCAAAGGCCACCGCAGCGAGGCGTGCCGGCGTAACACCGGTCGGGAACATGCGCACAGCGCTAAGCGCCACGACTGACGCCTGCCCCGGGTGGCCGGCGGAAATCAGGAACTGCGCCGCCGCATTTTGCAGGGCGGCGAAGCGCGGATGCTGCTTGGCTAATGTGGCAAGTTGCGCGGCGAAATCCACAATTTTTGGTTTAGCCGCAACGGATGTACCGACCACCTGAACCACGCTCTGGGCCGCGGCCACCGGCGGATTGGCTAACAGCGCCACCGCCAAGGGGCGTAGAATGACATTGGCAATCAGCGGATCAATGGTACCGAGATTATCATGCACAAAGGCCAGGGTCTTGTCATCGGGTAATGCGCCGACGGCTGAGTCGACGGCTTCTTTAACGGCTTTCACATCTCCCAGCCGCATATCCAATGCCAGGAGGCGATACCAGGCTAACTGATTTCTTGGTGCGGCGGCGACGGCCGATTGATACGCGGCCAACGCCGCTTTGGCATTGCTGATATCCGCATAATAATCGCCGTAGATCACATCCGCGACACCGGGAGCAAGTTTCACCTTCTTTAGCAGCGCCAAAGTTTGCTGCGCCTGAGCGTTTTGGCCGCGCTGGGCATAAAACCGGCTGGCTGCGGCGATAATGGGGGCATCGGGGGCTTTGAGCAGTTGGCTGTAAAGGCGTGCGGCAGAATGATTACGCCCCTCCTGCTGGTAAAGTTCGGCCAGAATCAGATTATCACCGAGCGTGGATTTTCCCGCCCGCTGCGAGCGACGTAACAACGTGATGGCCTGACTGGTTTGCCCATCAGCAACAAATAACGCAGCGGCCTGGCGCTGCTGAGTGGGGGTAGCCGTGGGCGAGTCGGCAACCTGGCGCAGGTATTGCCGAGCGTGCTGACTGTCACCTTCACTTTGATACAACTGCGCCAGTTGTAAAGCGACGCCGGCATTCTGCGGGGCCAGCGCCGCAGCTACCTGAAGCTGACTTACGGCATCGACCTTGTCGGAATTTTTTAGGTAAATCTGCGCCAGAAGCAAGTGTGGCAGCAGCACATCCGGTGAGGTGGCAATGCACTGGGTCAGCAATTTGCGGGCGGCCAGCAAGTCTTTTTTGCCGGTGCTGTGATTGACCAACCATCCGGCCTGAGCCATTTTCCACGAAAAGCCGCCTTTGCCGATGATGGCCTCCAGACGGCTAAATGTCTTAAGGATAAAGGAGCGATCGGTTTGCAGGTCCGGCACGGACAACGCCAACCACTGGGCGTGGGCATTATGCGCATCGGCCGAGGCAGCCAGTTTCCAGGCGTTGGGGGCTGCGGTGTTTTTAGTGGCGGATAGATACTCGGCCATTGCCAGGTCCCACTGTGGTGCGGCGGGGCCGGACGTTTTACGGTGTGACTTTAAATAGGCGAGGGCTTGCTTGGTGTGTTTAGCCCGCAGCAATCGCCCGGCACGCGCCAGAGCAATCCGCGGGCGAAGGCCGTATATTTTCTCCGCGCCGGCCAGAATGGTTTGGCCCATGCCCAGCTTGTTGACATTGTTGATCGCATACAGATTCAGCAGCGTGGAAAGCTTATGGGGAGGGTTGGATGTCAGAGCTGCGGCAATGACATTGCGAGCCTGCGCCAATTGCTTTAACGCTATCCAGCAACGTACCTGTTCAGAAACCAGAATCGCTTTTCCCGGAAATTTTCGCTGCACGGTGTCAATGGAATGCAGCAACGCTTTAACGCGCTGCGGCTTATTTACGGCCGTGGCAGTAGCCTGGACCCGCACCTTGTCAATGAGCACCTGTTTATTATCCGGTGCCAATTGTGCAGCGCGTTTTATCAGCACACCCGCCGCCTTAATATGTCCTGCCCCTACCAGCCCGATGGCCAGATGCAAAACGGGCTGGGGCCAGGTGGGTGCCAGGCGTGCGGCACTTTCCCACTCAAGCAGAGCCAGCTCCAGTTCGCCCACATGCTGGTAGCCGGTTCCCAATAAGTCAACGAAGTACGCCTGACTAGGAAAAGTGGACGCGGCCACGCGCAAAACCCTCATACGGGTCAAATCTGAGACGTTGGGTGTTAATTGCAGATTTAAAACCGCGTACCACTGACCGGCGACTGGAGTTTTAATCGTTTTGAGCACGTGGATAATCTGCATGGCACGATGAAGGTGGCCCAGACTGATCAGCGAGCGGGCACGGTAGGCCAGGAGCAACGGATGGCCCGTTGATTTCGCCGCCGTGAGTTGCAATACAGCAGCGTCATTTCCCTGCTGGTACAGCCGTTCGCATAATGCTTCGAGAATTGGAACTGACGCACCATGCCGGACCGCGTGTTCCAGCACCATGGTGGCCTGGGTATAAAGCTGCAGGGAATCCAGTTGCCGCACCAGCGGAAGAATGACCGCCTCCGGGAGCTTCGGGTTCGCCGACGCTTGCAGGGCCAGATGTTTGGCGGCCGCCGGTTGACCGGCTAATGCGGCCGCGGCGCTGCCGAGGACCTGATACACCGGGTTGCCGGGTGCCTTGGCTAGAATGGCATCAGCCCAATGGGTCAGCGTGCCGGCGGGCAACTGCTGTTGGTACAGCATATCCAGGGCGAGGAAGCCGTTTTGAATCCGGTCCGGTGATAGTTGAAACGCTTTTTGAGCTGCCGCAAAGGCACGTTTAAATTTTCGCAGTCGGCCATACGCATGAGACTCGGATTCAAGGGCCGGCAAATTGTTGGGATTTTTGGCCAGCATCTGGTGGGCCAGCGTCACACACTCAACGTTGTAATTCAGTTCTGCCAGCAATTTGACCAGTTTCTGCTGATACGTGAGGTCATTGGGCTTTTGGTAAAGAATCTGCTTAATGACCGAGGCGGCCTGGAAAAGATTTTTCCCACCGGGCTGGGGAACTTTCATGCTGGCGGCGGCGTAGCCCTCCAGCGATGGCAGATCGGTGGGATCCTGCCCGAGATACGCGCCCAGATCTCCCAGCGCCAATTCATATTTTTTGGCTTTAACCGCAGCCAACCCCTGGGCGCGAAGCTGCAGGAAGTGCTCATGGATGCTGTGCTTCCGATAGATTACCAGCGCCCCGCCAAGCACCACCAGAGCCAGAATTACGCAGCCCAGTATTAACAGGCGGCGTTTCATGCGTTGCCGTGAATTCATTATTTCCTCTCGCTAGGAGCCTGTCCGAGTAATCGCCGGGTTGCGACGGCGTGATTTTTGGCCACCATCAAGAAACGGCGACGATGGCGTACCTCAACACGATGGTACTCCGAGGAGCCGCGCCGCCGAGGGGGGCCAAAAAGCACACCGCCCTACGGGTGGGCCTGAAATGCCCCGCCTGCTTTGTTGTCGGATCTCGCAGACTCATTATTAAGAGTCGGCTCGATCCTCCGTCGCGCATACGGGACATTTCAGACCCATCGCAATCCCGGCCATTACTTGGACAGGCTCCTAGGTGATTCGTCGGGCCTTCCGACCGGTACCGCATCAGGCAGTATCCCGGCGGAAGCAGCAACCTGAGCACCGCCGCGGCCATGGCCAATCCAAAGGGGCCGCGTATGAGTTTTTAACATGGACATATCAAAACCAATTGGCCCATGCACACGATGCGCCAATTGGGTGATGCCCGGAATGGCAACTTCCGGATCAGCCCAGTCCCGCGCCAGAGCCTGAAGATAATCCAGAGCCTGACACGCTGTGTCTTCATACGCAATGCCGGGGACTTTGATCGAGCCAAAATCCGGGTATTGCCGCCGCAACATCATCCATACGTTACCCGCAGCCGGGATGGTATTCCAGTATTCGGCAATGTGCCGGTGCGGCGTAAGGGCTGCGCGGGCGGCAGGTTCAGGACGCGTACCGCAGTTGTTCCCAAGGGGTTGCTGTGGCATTCCCGTGATAGCGCCCGCCGCCGCACCGTGCGATGAAGACTGAGACTCCGCGGAAGGCGGCCGGCGAGTCGGCGGATAAAATCCAATAAAATACAGGGATCGCGGCATCCAAAATAATTGATCCAGCACCAGCCGCAGGTGCAGGCGAAATAGCTTTCTTTCGGGAACCAGCATAAACAGTCGCGCATCACAATCGATGGCTTTGCCGCCACCGGGCCGCACGATGGCCACTTCCCGGGATAACCAGAACAGATCATGCAATGCGGGCGCGGAATATCCCCATACCGTCAGCGATTTCGCCGCGGGTTCTATGGCCGGGGACAAATTATGATCCGCCAACCGGGTCATTTGTCCTCTTCATCCTGCATGCTGCTGGAGGCCGCAACCGCCATGGCCAGGGGGCCAAGGGGCACCAGGGGCTTGAGGCGATCGGCATCCGTCTGAACCGCCAGAGCATTATCCGCGGAGGGTGCGGCACTGGTAAAGCTTTCCAGCGATGTACTATACGACTGCCGCTGCATATCGCGTTCCGTAGCACGGTTAAATACCACCCCTTCCAGGTGGGCTCCCACCGAGGCCAGATAGTCCGCGGCACGCCCGGAAAGATTTCGGCTTTCGCCACGGGCCACGACCATCAGCACGCCATCGGCCTGACTGGCCAACAGCGCCGATTCCAGAGACCCCAGCACCGGACCGGTATCCACCAGCACCATTTCATATTGTTCCTTGGCATGCGCCAGCATGGCCCGGATGGAGGCCGGAGACATACGCGCCCCATGATGGGCTTTGGTGCGCCCCAGCGGTAAAACATCCAGATTCCGAATCTTGGTATGCACCACGCATTCATCCAGCGGTTTGCCGGCCACCGCGTCCATCAGGCCGCGTTTGCTTAAGCGCTGCAACTGCAACGCCTTGTCAAGCATTTCATGGTCAATGTAACCCAGATTCAACAGTTCCGAGCCTAAAGGACGTTTGGATTCCCCGGCTGCGGCCAAGGCTTCCTTGAGTTGTTCACGGGTGATCATTTTATGTTTGACCAAGACATCCCCGAGACGCTGGCTGCGCAAAATACCCATGCGATCGGTGAGTTGGCCGCCGACAACGTCCGCATCTATCAGCAATGTCTTCATGCCCGAGGCGGCATACGACATTCCCAAGGCCAGAACCATGCTGGTTTTTCCGGTGCCCGCGGTCGGGCTGGTCAGGGCCATGGCCTGACTGCCGCCGGAATGCGGTCGCACCTGCAAGAGGCCCCGAATGCGGTGCACACTGTGTGCACCAATGGCCAATTCCAGCGGGGTGGCTGCACCGTTGGGCGGTAATTGTGGAACGGCACCCAGAATACGGTAAGAATTCAGCGTGGTAATCTGCATGTCGCCCACTGAACGAAGATTACCGTGCAGAAAGCCCCACAGCAGAATTATCCCGAAGCCCACGATAATGCCGCCAAGCCCGGCAGCTGCGGCAGCCGCCAGGCGCAGGTGACGGGACTTCGTTGTCGGGGCGGCCGGGAAATCACCGGTACTTTCGACACGAATACGTCCCCCCGTGGCCGATTCCATATTGATGGCGTCCATGCGCGATTGAATGGTGTGCAACTGCTGGCGCAAATCCTGGCTTTGGGTTTGCAGACTCTGCACCTTGGCAAACCGGCCGCCTAGATCAAGGGTTTGAGCCTTAACCGACTTATACAAAATCCGCAGTTGGCGTTCCCGCGCCTTGAGCAGCGGCAACGACATGGCGGCTCCGGGCATGGTCGGGGCCATCGGGGCGCCTTTGCCTGCCAAACCCGCCTGATAGCTGCGCATTTCGTCACGCAAGGCATCGAGGCTGGATTGCAACGTCATGATCCGATGATTGTTAGGCCCCAGACCCGATAGCTCCAGTTCCTTAATTGATTTTTTCAAAGCCAGGACCTGGAGTTCAAACTGCGCCAGTTGCGGATCATATACGGGAGGCAGTGGCGATTTAGCAACTGTTGTAGGCTTCCCGTTTTTCCCTTTGGCGGTCACCGCACTGGAGCCGGCCTTGGCCAAGGCGATGCGGGCTTCCTGCCACTGGGTATCAAGCTCATTCATCAGGCCGAGTTTGTAATTGTAGACTGTCCCCAGGCCGTCCGCCCCGTACTGGCTGGCCAACGATGCGATTTGATCCTGATCACTTTGCAATTCATTTTGTAGAACGGTCTGGCGGTCGCGCAGAGCGCTGATTTGCAGACTTTGCGTGGCGGAATCGCCGTGGCTGTAAAGTTGACGATAGGCCCCTATGACGGCGTCGGCCCCAATTTGCGCCACCACCGGGTCCTTGCTGGTGTAGCTGACATAAATTAATTCGCTTCCCCGTTTGTGGGTCACGGTGAGTTCCCGCGCAAAGCGGGCTTTGGCCAGCGCATCAATACCCCGATGCAAAGCCTGCCATTTTGGATCCTGCATGGCCAGATCAATCGTGCGGGAACTCATGATCAGCGCGGTTTGAGAATTAATGTACGCGCTGAACATCGGCATGGCTTCATTTTGCGACGTGGTATACAAAATGCGGGGCAGGTACGGCAAAATGCGCACCAGCCCGGTGCTGGTGTACACCAGTTTGAGACTCTTATACGTTAAGGCGCTGCCGGCGATTGCCAGCACCAGCCCCAGCAGGATCGCCCAGTGATAGCGCCCCGTGAGAAACCGATGCATCAGCAATAGAGGGTTGGCCATCGCTTCGCCGGAATCGGCATATTGCACCGGTCCGGGAGTCATTTCCGGCCGCAGGGAGGTTGGTACATAATCCATACTGTCATTTTGCGGGTTCATTGGACACTCCGTGTAAGATCGCACTAATGAGCTTCCAGTTCGCGCCAATCAGATCATGAAACACTTGCATTCGATCAGCGGGAAGCATGTCGCCAGGTAAAGTAAGTTCCACCTGCGCGGCCCCAAACACTCTTTCATTAAAGCTTCCGGACTCGTGGAGGAATTCCCGCTCGGTAGCGAGAAATTTGCCGTCCGGCATGATAAAAAAATCATCTACATATATATGAGATTCCGTATCAAACGCTCCCCGATGGAATTTATATTCCATCCCCGTGATGGGGGTTTTATTTATCACCCAGGTTTTCGGCGTTGATTTATCCAGGATCCAGCCGTTGCCCGGATAGCAATTCGGCGGATAGTGACCCGAAAGATTGCGCGTGTCCGAGCAGTCAATAACCATGAACGTGGCCTGCTCACCGGTTTTGTGGTTAACAAAATTGCGGCACAAATCCACATTGGGCTGCAGCAGATGTACGGCGGAAAGCGGCAGGGGCACATCGCGGCCAATCCAATTGCCGAACTCTTTGGGCATCGTCTCCGCCAGAGCGTGCACATGCGCCAGATATGCACCGGCCTGCCGGGGCGGCTTTTCAAAGTACCCTCGAGCCTCAATGGCGGCCAGCAGGATCACGCAGGCAAAGGCCGGTGCCCAGGCCAGCCAGGCCGGGCGGTGAGCAGAGGTTGGGGTCATTGGTTTTGACATAACATTATCCAGTCAAACGCCGGGGACGAAGTAAAGGCGAATAATACGCAAGCAGTTAATAAGTTACGACCTGGAAGTTCGTGGTACGTTCTACGAGTCGTAGGCCAGGCCGAAGGGGGCTACCGGCACGGAGGCCCAGCGTAACAGTCGCAACACTGACCAGAACAATAAAAACGCGATGGGCAGCATCAGCCAGCCGGCCATATTATGGAAATTCTCGGCCGCCGCATGAGGATACTTGCCAAACACCCACACCGTTGGCACCAGTCGAATAATATTACAAAGCAGGGCGACAACCGGGCTTAAAATCAGGAATATGGCCCGTGCCCAGCGATTCATGGGGATACTAAGCGTGAAGGTGGCCACCAGCACCATCAGCGCTATGGCCATTCGCATGCCGTCGCAGGCTTCGGCGATCTCCACTTTCACGCCATTGACGATTAGAACATTGCCGGCCCGCGATACCGTGACACCCACAATTTCCAGAATCTGCTGGCTAAGCAGAGCGCACAGATGTTCCAGAGGAACCGAGATTGCCTGCCGCACGGTGGCGGGCACCGGCACCAGAAACAGCAACATCAGGAAAGCGGGGAAAAATTTACGTACGATATCAAATCCCAAAACGGCGATAACCGCCCCGAAAGCCATGAGCAGGGATCCAAAATGCCAGAAGACGGCCATGCCATGATCCACGCCGAAGTTGCTGGTCGCCGCACCCAGGAGCAGCAGCACCGGTCCCAACCAGCGGCCCGACAGGCGGCATTCACGCCAGCGCTGGCGACGTACAAAAATCAGCCAGCCGGCCAGGAAAGGTACCAGTAAAATGTGGCTGGAATCCTGATCATTTAAGGCAATGGAAAACACATCGTGCCAAGCGCGATGCTGCACCAGCATGGTCAACAAAACCAGCACTCCCGCCGCCAGAAGATAGACGCGTTTAATGCGGTCTTTTGGAGCGACGGCCCAGCTTGGAGTGTTTGCGGCAATCGTGGCCAATGGTTCTTCTCGACAATTTTCGCCACTGCGGCGGCCCATAAAACATGCTCTTGGCCTAATTTTGGCCAAAGCTCCGCTACTGTCGCTTGCGCGAATTTTTAGCGCGAAGAGATCAGGGGGAACCAACTTCCCCGAGTTTGCGGCGGCGCTTATGTACCGGTGGCTTTACGCCGCCCGAACGCCGCCAGGAGTATTCTCCGCGACTGCCGGCATATCTTCAAGAATCGCCAGCAGGTCGGTATCAACCTCAACACTGATCGCCTGGCCCAGGATTTCAACCTGCAAAACCAGACGGTCCATCTTCAGTCGGCTTTCCACTACGCCCCGCACACCCTGCAGAGGTCCTGATTTTACCTCAACACGTACCCCCGCTACAAGCTGCGGATGCCGATCAAAGGGCGCTTGCGCTTCCAAGGCCCGCGTCAGGCTGCGAAGTTCCTCTTCTATTCGGGCTTGGTCAAATACTGGAATGATCCGAACCAGCCGATTGGTTCGATCGGCCGCATACGCATCTTGAACGGCGCTGCGGACAAAAACATAACCCGGAAAAAGCGGAAGCTCAGATTTTACTTTGCGTTTGCCGTAATAGGTGGTTTTCGCTACCAAGGGCAGTAGATAGTCGATTTGGCGGTCGCGGAAAAAGTCGCAAACCACTTTTTCCTGCCGGCTTTTGGTCTGTAGTACAAACCATTTCCGGGCATCTCCCCGGTTAATTCCGGATCCGACCGACTGGGCAACCGTTGAGGCGGCAGGGACCGTGGCGGATTTTACGCCCGATAATTCGGTTTCCGGACATTCCATGCGCGATAAATTCTCATGACTGTTTGCAGATGTTGCTTCTGTCATATGCCGCCCCGTTACCATTCCTGTCACCTCCATGCCGTCCCAGTTCATTACCGCCCGCGTGGCGTAACGCCTTTACTTATAGGCTTCGCTGATGTATTCGGACATTCACAGCGCGGGCCTTTAACTTTATCGGTTCGCGTGGGAAATAAAAATCACCAATTTCGGACTGTTGCCCGTGCCGGTTTAGCGGACTTGGACCCATTCGTCAGCTCTACCTACATACCCCACGCTGCATTTCCCGGGATACCGAATATTCGATACTTTCGGCTCAAGATCGTTGCTCTCCATGCTACTGTCTCATCCAAACCCGGCTCGCTCCGCTCGGGGCAAAGCGTTTGCCACTTAATGATAGCAACTTGGTACCCTAAAAACCAACGTTCGTCAGGCTATCCCCTCGACGGTTCATTTTATCAGCCATTGGGAATCCGGGCACCACGATTATCATCTTCAGCTAACGTCCTCTGGGTGCGTCTTCCACGTGGCTCCATTCAACCGCTCTGGCCACCGAACGCCCTCGGCTGCATCCCACCGCGACATGCCACTGACAATAACCAAACCACGCATCGCGCGGCCAAGGCCAGCGTCCGAGGTCGGGATGTCTCGGTGGTCCGAAGGTCAACCAGACGCCCAGCCCATTTCTACCGGCGTAGGACCGATGCACCGACCCGGTACGGAAGCCTATTGCCGCACAATTTTCTCTGGGCGTTGACAGGCCACGGGATATTTTCCGCAGACAAGACAGGCCGTCATCAATTTTCACAACCTCACCAACCTCGGGAATCCGAAGTCCTAATCTAATCATCGCTACGGTCGCACAGGCGTGGATGCCGGTAATGATGGTTTGCGGGCCGCGCACTTTCAGCATGTCGGTTATAGCGATATTCCGCAACCTGTTGATGGCCCAGGAGCTCATCACATCCAGCTCGGTGACATCCAACAGCACGCCATCGCATCGATATTGCCGCGCGCGAAAATCCAACTCATATCCCAGTTGTTTCCAGTCCAATTCACTTACGCCACACTGCGTGCGTGCCAGCAACAGACTTCCCTTTTTGAAAATTGAAATGCGCATCATAAAAATCCTTTTTAACTCACGCAACAAGGTTCTTGCAGCGCACAGCAAATATTAAAAGGCCGGGTGTCGGCGACGCACGCGGTCTGCCGACACCCGGCTCGGGACGCTGAACCGTAGCTACAAAAGATTCCTCCCAAATGAGTGTTGTTGACAAAGGCATGCACACCCACCTGGTCCTTGGTTCGGCCGCTGTTATCAGTGATCACAGCAGCGACTGGAAAATAATTGCGATTCTCCGCGGCATAAACAGGAAAACCTGTTTCCGTCAGCCCCATTGATATAAACTGAACCCCACAGGAACTTTTTGTAATAGGTAGCGCGCACTATCCTGTCGACAACAGCCCTGATTTTCCAGTTTTATACGGCCCACCCCAATCTCGGGCCCACCGGTGATATTTAGCAGCTTGTTTTTGCCGCTTGTTCTCCGCGACGGCAAGTGGCCTTAACCGCTGCGTGAGCTTCTGCTCAACGCGTGTACTCTCGGCAGCGCACCTGAGCCGCAAAAGTAGATGCAACCGGCGTGCCACCGATGAAAAGGGCCGCAATGAGTCAAAAATGGACCTACGTCAGCAGTGGGCACCCGACATGTTGTCGTGGCAGCAGCCACAATGTCGTGCATGTATCGGACAGATGCGACGCCCATCTGGAAGCATCATAACGCTCCCTTATGCGGCGGGCAGATCGCCTTTGGTGATTTGGTTGGAATCAAGCGTGACATCGCCGAATTGCGACAGCACGCTTCCATTACGGACAGAGGCATCCGCTTGGAGGGTGATATCATCCCGGGCGAGAATATTGCCTGCAAAAGCGCTATCGGCTCCAAGCGTTGCCGAATTGCCCACCTGCCAGAAAACGGCACCTTTTACCCAGGTGCTGGCCCCCCCATCGATTGAAATAACGGATGAGTCCCTGCCCGTTGTCAGCGTGGTGCCAATTTGAAAAATGAATTGCGCGTTGGGGTCGCCCTGGTCTTTGAGCGTCAGAGTTCCGGTGAGCGTGGCCGCGGCGGCGAAATGATAAACTCCGGGCAACAGCGTCAGTCCTCCAAGATCCTGTCCGCTAAGGTCGTGCGTTGACGGCATTGCGGCAACAGCGTCATAAGCAGTGGTCAGGTCCGTGTGCGCTTGCTGCGTAACATCGTCGGAAACACGGATCGTACTTGGCGGAACGACGGCTCCCGGGGGAAATCCCGTAACCTCTTGCCCATGGCTGGCTCCCACATCCCCACCATGCACAGCAGTTTCGCCGGTGTTTTCTACGGCCGTGCCGCCCAGTACCGCAAAGCCGCCAGCCGAATCAAGGGTGATTGACGCGTGTGCCGCTTCAGGGTCTGCACGGTTCGGTGGTACTACCAAAAGAACAAGTGTTTTATTTTTCATGGGTCATTCTCCAACGGCCGCTGATAGGGGCGACTTTTGTGAATAGATATTCACTCTTCGATGCTGGGCATCGGTAATGGAAGAACAAGCCGGTAGTTGCTTGAACGGGAAGGGCATCGGAGCGGTCCATTTCGCGGTTAACCAACAAGGAGCCGCGATAATCGTGCGACAGGCGGTGCTATGCTCAAGCACTGCCTTAGTTCAATTATAGCCGCCATTTTCTGTCATAAAGCTTTTACTACAACAATTATTACGATGCGGGCGGGATGGGGTATTGGCCTACGAGCCTGTCCGAGTAATGGCCGGGTTGGGGCAGCCATTACTCGGACCGGCTCCTGGGGTCTGCTTTGTTCCGTACCCGTCCCGTTCCGTGCTATCCCATGCTGTCCCATGCTCGCGTTAATCCAGGGAAGCGCCTATACTACCGGACTGTTTTTTCCTTGGACCTTGGAGCGTATGGAATGAAAGCGGAGGAACGCCACGAACTGCAACAGAATGATCTGGTCGGAAGTGCAGCCGGATTATATATGTTTATTCGTAAATACGGGATTTATGTCCTCCTGGGCGTTGCGATTGTTGTTCTGGTCATTGAACTGATTCAACTGCATAAGGCCAATCAAGCCCGGCAAGTGCAGGAAGCCGCCATGGCGCTTCAGCAGGCGCAAACCCCGCGGCAAATACAAAATACCGTACTTAACACCTACAAAATTCCATCTGTCTCCGCGCAAGCCTATATTCGGATCGGGGATTTTTATCTGAATTTAATTGCTTTGGGTAATCCCGCCTCCGGTTTGGAAAAAGTAAAGGCCACCAAAGCGCAATCGATTGCCGCGGCGGAAAAAGCATTTAACACGGTGATCACAAAATTTCCGAAAGAGGCTTTACCGGTAGCGCGGGCTAAACTTGGCCTAGCTTTAGCCGATGAAGATGCCGGTCAATGGAGCAAGGCTGCCGCGATTTATAAAACATTCACGTCAGCCCGCACCGGTTCCATTGAAAAGTCCTTTGCACCTGTGGCACAGTACCGCCTGGATCACTTGAAACAGTGGGCGCAGCCTGTACTGGTTGGCCCGCCGCAAACCCAGCCCGCGGCGACCGCACCGGCGGCCTCGGCCCCTGCCGCAAAACCCGTTGCCCCAGCCCCGGCCAAGTAGCCGTGGCCCCCGGATTTGACGCCACGATGCGCAGCGCCCCCCCCCGCCAAAACGTAAACACCTCGCGCGGCCACATCCCGCATCGAACCACAGGAAAAAGGTGTCAGGAACCTTTTTTTTAAAAAGGTTCCTGACACCTTTGTTTTGGACACGTGGGCGTGCCTGACAATACTTCTCGTCGGCAGTGCTGTGTGCAGTTTACTGGCGGCGCTGCGGTGCACGAATCGTGAATTCTACGTCAAAACGCCGGAGAAGACGTGAAGGACATTGAGGCGGCAGGTTCTTGCACGGGTATCGCCATCGGCAACCGCATTTGCAATACCGTAGGCTGTTCGCCTAATATGAAGATTGCTGGAGGCCCGGGCGCATGGCGCATTTGGCTTATTTGAGCGATACAGACGTTTTGTACACAAGGCTGCCTGATATTTTATGAGCACGCTTACTGAAGTTCCCCCCTCGGCCATCGGCCCGCAATCAATTAGCCACCCCACCATAAAGGCCTCCTTTTTATCAGACCTTATGGAATTGGCCAAAATCCGCCTTACGGGAATGGTCGTTATTACCACCATGGTCGGGTTCTGGCTGGGCGGGGCCGCCGGTTTGGGGTGGCTCAAATTACTTTGGGTGGCGGCCGGCACATGGATGCTCGCGGCCAGCGCCGCCACACTCAATCAAGTATTTGAAATATCGCGCGATGCGCTTATGCCACGCACGGCCAATCGCCCCTTGCCCGCCGGCCGGCTCTTGCCCTCCACAGCGATGCTCTTTGCCACGTTTACCGCTGGCTCCGGGATGGCCGTACTCTGGCTGGGAACCAACGAACTTACGGCCCTGTTGGGATTGGCGAATCTTATAATCTATGCATTTATCTATACGCCTATGAAACGCTTTTCCACGCTTAACACACTGGTGGGTGCGGTTTGTGGCGGAATTCCGCCCGTCATGGGCTATACCGCGGCAACCGGACATGTGGCAGCGGCCGCGATTGCTTTGGGCGTTTTGCTGTGTGTCTGGCAGATTCCGCATTTTCTTGCCTTGGCGTGGTTATACCGGGATCAATATGAACTTGCCGGATTCAAAATGCTCCCCGTGATCGACAAGTCCGGCCGATTCACCTGCCGCATGATCTTGCTTTACAGCGTGCTATTAATCCCGGCGGCCCTGGCGGAAACCGTCTTGGGCGGGGCGGGCGTCTGGTACGCAGGAGCGGCAGTCATACTGGACGCGGTGATGATATTTCTGGCAACGGTATTATTGCGTGACCCCAGCCGCGACGGGGCGCGTAAGGTTTTTCTGGCCAGTGTGATTTATTTACCCCTGTTGCTCATGGCCTTGGTGGCTGATACGCGGCCCGGAGCGACGGCAACAATCCGCCCCGCCATTCATCTTTTGGCCGGCACCGGCGCGGCCACCAGTGGTATCCCCGCCGCCGATAGCACCGCGAAGTGAAAATGGGCCATGCAACGCCAGTGCATCGGGCAACATTGAAAACATGAAGTGTGGCCATGAAAAATAAATTCACTGCGTTTTTTTCCTCCGGGTTATGGATTATCGTCCTGCTGTCTTTGACCACGGTGGGCCTGGCTTTGAAGGAAATTATTATCCCATTGGCCAACGGTGATTTTACCCACACCGTCGGCGACGGCGTGCATGTCGCAAGTTATGATTTTAATCTTCAGGGGCTGACCAATCGTAAACTGCTGGTGGCGTCCGGCAACAGCAAAGACGGCCTGAACGCCTTGACCCGGCCCCATTTATTGACTCCGGCGCAGGTCAGTAAAATTAATGATGCGCGTCGCGATGCCGGCGGATTTATGCAAGGCCCGGATCGGGTGGTAGGCGTCGTGATTCACGGGCAGGCCAGAGCCTATCCATTGCCCATGATGAACTGGCACGAAATCTGCAATGACCGTCTGGGCGGTAAAGCCATCGCGGTAATCTGGGATGGCTTTTGCGACACCGCCATGGTGGTGAGCCGAAGAGTTGACGGCCAAATTCTCCGGTTCGGCTACAGTGGCCTGGTCTACAATGGCAATGCCCTGATTTATGACCATCAGCCCAAAGTGGCGGATGAAAGCCTGTTCAGCCCGATCGCGGGGCGGGCCATCGCCGGCCCGATGGCCACGCAACACGTTACGTTAAAGCCGCTGCCCTGTCAGGTGGTAACGTGGCGAAACTGGAAAAGCATGTATCCCCAGACCACGATGATCGCGGGCGTAAAGACACTTTACGCCGCCTATCGCAAAGACGTTTACGGCCCCTATGATAACAGCCCCGCCGGCCCGCGGTATCCAGTGGCCCCGCCATGGAATCACCACGATCCGAAACTCAAATCCAGCCTGATTTTGCTACGGATAAAACACCAGTGGAAGCCACTGCTATTTTCGACTCTTTTTGCAGGGAAAAATCGTGCCGGGGTTGTACACCTGCATGTGGCGGGCGTGCCTGTAGTCCTGCAATGTTTCAAAGAGCCGCAATGGCGGACGGTAACGGTGATTTCTCCGCGGCATATTCCGGCGGCGTACGGATTTTTATTTGCCTGGTACGCCCAGCACCCGCAAGATTTTGCGGGCAAATTCTGGAAGCAGGGGGCCGAAAATCATTGACTTTTAGCCGCCGGGCCGATACTGTTTGGACTCTCTGGAGAGATGGCCGAGCGGCTGAAGGCGCCGGTTTGCTAAACCGGTGTACGGGTTACAACCTGTACCGCGGGTTCGAATCCCGCTCTCTCC
>DAHXLH010000099.1:0-14068 GCA_027366115.1 Phycisphaerales bacterium | reverse complement strand
AAGCCATCAGTGTAAGGGCTGCCGGCCACCAAGGCCGATCCCGAGACCGCGGCAGGGGGGTATGGAAGGTAGACGTGGTAGAATCTAATGTATCTCCATAAAACCATTCGTGAATACCCACGCATAATTCCGGCAGGCTGGTGGAGATGTTTTCATCACCAACCACGCCGGGCGCAGATGCGCCAGGTGCTGACAACTGTGGTTCAAGCTTCTGAATAAGACGGGCGGAGTTTTGCACCACATCCGCAAAAGTAAGTTTCCCTGCCATGCTGCTGTGCCTCCCTGATTTTCATACTCCAAAATGTTAGTATTATGTTAGGTATGCGTCAAGCGGTGCTGTGGGAAATTCCCGGGTTGCCATTAGCCGCACTGATCGCTTTGACATGACGATCGCCATTATCATCAACCCTCCCGGTGTTTGACATGGCCATAGATTATCACTAAATTCCGCTGGTGCTGAGATCGCGGACAATTTTAGCTGTATTCCCAACGGGCCGAAGATACTTGGCTCTGGGCATGATTTGCCTGATTCCTGCCGGATGCGCCACCTATCAGGCCAAACCATTAAAGCCGGCGGCTTTTGAAACGCAATTTCAGGCACGCACCCTGACGAATGCGAAATTAAAAAAATTTATCGCCCGGCAACCTATCAAACTCCATCCAGGTTTTCCGCAGGTGCAAAATTTAAGCACGCTGGTGGCGGCAGGCTGGTATTACAGCCCGGCGTTGCGAGTGCAATTGGCGCAACTTGGCGTAGATACCGCCAATATGGTAACCGCCTCCCAATCGCCCAATCCGACCGTGGCGTTCTCACCAAGTTATGCGGCCAAAGCCGGCCCCGGCATAAACCCGTGGATACTGGGGTTTAATTTTAATATTCCCATTGAAACCGCCGGACGACGCGAAGACCGCATGGCCCAGGCAAAAGCCTTAACCCAGGCGGGGCGGTATGATCTGGGGCAAATTGCCTGGAATGTGAGGCAAGCGGTCCGGCGGGCACTGATTCGTTATTCTTTCGCACGCCGCCGCCTGCGATTGCTGCGGCAACAGGTTCAAAATACCGCGATGATTCTGAGTTTAATTAAATCCCGTTTTCAAGCCGACGGTATTTCGCGGCCGGTCTATACCGCGGCGGAAATTCAGGCGCATGAGTCCTTACTGGCGCTGGTGGCGGCGCAGGGGCAAGCCAGGCAGCGACGGATGCAACTGGCCGCCGCCATATCCCTGCCGGCGCGAGCCTTGAGAAATATACGCTTCACCGACTCTCATCTGATGAAAACTCCACCGGTGCGTAAGTTGAACATGAAACAATTAAGCCGTGCGGCCTTGATTAATCGGATGGATATTCAATCTTTGCTGGCGCAATATCAGGCGGCGGAGGCGGCGTTAAAATTACAAATCGCCCGACAATATCCGAATATTGAGCTTGGGCCGGGGTACAGGTTTGATCAGGGCGCCAATAAATTTACATTGGGCTTTGCCATGGCGCTGCCGATATTGAATCAGAATCAGGGCGCTATTGCCGCCGCCAATGCCCAACGCCTGGTCATTGCCGCCGAATTGGAGCAGAAACAAACGACGGTTATCACACAGATTCGCTCAGCATTATCATACTACCGATCCGAGCTGCGGCAGTGGCGCACCGCAAACGCCATTGAACGGCAAGCCCAATCGCAATTGCGCGCCACCCGCAGCGCTTTTAAGGCTGGTGCCCAAAGCCGCCTGGCGCTTGCTGAATCGCAATTAGCACTTAACACTTTTGCACAGTCATCGCTGCAGTCGAAGTTTTACGCGGTGGTTGCGTTGGGCAATCTGGAAGATCTTCTTGAAACACCGCTGGGAGATACGCCGAAAATGCCGAAAGGAACCAACCCATGAAAGCAACGCATAGCCGCCGGCTTCGCCCATGGCGGAATAGCCACTGGATCCAAAGAGCCGCAACTCGCAAGTGGAGTCGATCCGCGTCGCCCCCTGGAAAAAACATCACGGGGGCAATCTTGCTTGCAGGAGGTATCTTGGCCATGGGAATCAATGCCGGCAACGTCAGTGCGGCATCGTCTGATTCCAATGTCATTCATTTGACCCCAGCGCAGGAAAAGACGCTTGATATCCGAACTATGCACCTGAAAACGCAAATGATTCAACCAACGATGACGCTTTACGGAGAACTGCGTAGTAATCCGGACGGCGTATGGACCGTTTCATCTCCTTTAGCGGGCGTCGTATTAAATATGCCCGGAAAACGGTGGCCGCAGTTAGGTTCCGCAGTTGTCCGTGGCAGCAGGATGGCGCGCATTCGGCCCATAGTTTCCACGACACTGCAAATTACCTTGGCGCTGGAACTTACTAAAGTAAAGGCTGATCTGGCGGCGGCGAAGGTGGCGCGATCAACTTCCGCCGCGGCGTACGCCAGGGAAAAATCGCTTTACGCCCATAACAAGGCCGTATCATTGCAGCGGGTGCAGGCAGCCCAAGCGGCGATGGCAGCCGCCGACGCACGGGTGCGGGCGGACGTGCAGAGCATCGCCGCCGTCTCCAAGCAGCTAAAAACCAAATCCGGTGGGTTTCTGCCGCTGCCGTTTTTTCACGATGGAACGGTTACCGATATTCTCGTTGATCCAGGGCAGGCCGTCGCTGCAGCTCAACCGCTGCTGAAAATCGAAGATTTTCATACGCTGTTGGCCTCGGTCGCGTTGCCCGCCGCCGATTCGGGCGCTGTGGCGTTGGGCACGGCCATCCACGTGCGAGTGCTGGGCCACAAGCACTGGCTCTCAGCCAAACCCCTGACGCTGGGCCCCAAAGCAGATCGGCAAACCCGTGGACTTTCCATGCTGTATCTCATTGATAATGCCGGCACGTTGCGGCCGGGCATGGCCATCACCGCAAGAGTTCCAGAAGCGGCCAAGGCTGTGGCCATGGTCATCATTCCCCGCATCGCGGTAGTCTGGTGGAGGGGAGAGCGGTGGGTTTATCTGCAACCAGCCAAGGGTGCATTTGTGTTGCATGAATTGGTAAATCCGATCGCATTGCCGGGTGGATTTGGGGTGCGGGGAGATGTGATTCCTCCGCAACGTCTGGTCACCAATGGTGCGCAGGTACTGATGACCATCGGGCTTCGATCGACGCTGAAGGCAGCCCCCTGACGGCCGGTGGAAGGGCAGCGTGATGCGTTCACGCGCAACGGTGCGGCGACAAAGGAAATGGAAATCAGATGCTCAAACGGATTGTCAATTTTTCCCTGCACTTTCGCGGGATCATCATTGCCCTGGCGTTTGTTCTTATGGGTTATGGCGTCTATTCCCTCGCCCGCGCGCGCTACGATGTGTATCCCAATTTCGTTCCGCCGCAATTGAAGATCAAGACCGTTGCCCCGGGGTTCAGCCCCGGTGAGGTGGAAAAACTTGTTACCACACCCGTTGAACAGGCTCTGGCGGGCGGGGTTGGTGCCCGGGCAACGTATTCGCACTCCCTGCAGGGAATGTCCATTATCAAAATTCTTTTTCCCAGTGATTCCAATATTTATCGTGATGAGCAAGCGGTCTCCCAACGCCTGGCGCAAGTTTCCGGAACCTTGCCCCCCGACGTTCATAGGCCGGTGCTCATGCCGCTGGTAAGCTCCATTCGCTGGGTAATGGTGGCCGCCATCACCAGCCGGGACAACGACATTCGCCATTTGCGAACCGTGGCCGACTGGGTCATACAGCCTCGCCTCTTGGCGGTACCGGGCATATCGGAACTGGCCATCTATGGCGGCTTGCAAAAGGACTACCGCATTGAGTTAAGGCCGGGCCGGTTGATTCAATATGGTCTGACCGTGCAGCAGGTGATTGCGGCCGCACGCGGGGCCACGGGGTTGGTGGGGGCGGGGTTTGTCACCACACCCAATCAGAGCATGGCATTTCGGGTGCATGGGCAAATAAAATCGTTGGCGCAGCTGGGTGAAACACCGGTGGCGGAACATCATAGTCAGGTGATCACGCTGGCGGAGGTGGCGAAGATAAGGCTGAGCCATTTGCCACAGGTTGGCGCGGCATCGATCATGGGAAAGCCCGGCGTCTTGATGATGATCGGGCAGGCGTATGGTTCCAACATGTTGCATGTCAGCGCGCGATTACACGTGGCCCTGGCATCGCTGAAACCGGCGCTGGCCCAACAGGGAATTGTTCTGCATGATCACATATTGCGGGCCGCGACTTTCATAACTATTGCCTTACATAACCTCATTGACTCCCTGTTGATCGGAGCGGGGCTGGTCATTTTAGTGCTGGTACTGTTTCTGGGTGATTGGCGCACCAGTCTGATTTCCTGCCTCGCGATACCGCTGTCTCTGCTGGCAGCCATCACGATTCTTACGCATCTGGGCCAGACCATTAATACCATGACCCTCGGCGGTTTGGCGGTGGCCATTGGCGAAGTGGTGGATGATGCGGTCATTGATGTGGAAAACATCACGCGCCGCCTGCGCATCAACGCCTTGGCGGCGGTGCCGCGCAGGGCGTTGGGCGTCGTGCTGCAGGCATCTTTAGAAGTGCGAAGTGCGGTCGTGTTCGCCACGTTCGCGGTCCTGCTGGTCTTCCTGCCGATCTTCGGCCTGGGTGGATTGGCGGGACGATTCTTTGCGCCCCTGGCGCTGGCTTACATCGCGGCGGTGTTGTCATCATTGCTTCTCGCTCTGACGCTTACGCCGGCGCTATGCATGGCGTTGTTGCCGCAGGTGGCCGTGCGCCGCCACGATGCCTGGTTGACCAGCCATATCAAAGCGGGCTATCGGCGTTTCCTGACTTTTGTGGAAAGCTGGCGGATAATGGTGATTGTGCTGGTGACGCTGGTAACGCTGGCGGGGCTGGCGCTGACACCGTTTTTGAAAACCGAGTTTTTTCCCCAGCTCAACGAGAACAACTATGTTGTACATCTGGTATTAGCGCCCGGATCATCGTTGCGGCAATCCATTGCTGTTGGTAATCGCATTACCGCGGATCTGCGAAAAATTCCCTATATCAAATATGTTGTGCAGCGCGCCGGCAAGCCCGCTCTGGCGGGGGATGTGCGGGGGCCCCAATTCAGCGCCTATCAGATTTTGCTCAAGTCCATGACCTCGGAACAGGCTCTGATATTTAGGGCGGACATGGCGAAACTCATCAAACATTTCCCCGGCGTGCTTATTTCTTATAACAGTGTGTTATCTGAACTGATCAATCAGGCTATGTCCGGATCCGGTGCACCGGTTGCGGTACAGGTGATCGGCAATAAGTTTACAGCCCTGCACCAGGCTACGGCCATGCTTACGGCGCTGTTGAAAAAAGTTCCGGGCGCGCGCAGTGTGGTGCCGCAAACCGCGTCCTACGCACCCGAGATAAGGGTGCGACTGCGCTATCGGCAGTTGCGGCGTTGGGGCCTCTCTCCGATGAAGGTTCTCTCACGCATCCACATGCTGGTTCGTGGCCGGACCGTTGGGCATATCTATCATGGCACGCGTGTCTGGCCCGTGGTTTTAACCATGACACCCCATTATGGCCGGCGCGTTGCGACGATGAATCAACTTCCGATTCGCACCGCCGGCGGAACCTGGATTCCCTTATCCGAGGTGGCCAGAATCTATGAGGGTCGCGGCTTTTACCATATTTCCCATATCAATGGCCAGCGGGCACAGACCATTAGCATCCACCTTAAAGGTGTCACTGCGGGACAATATGTCAAAGCGGCGCAACACGCGATGGCTCACATTCATTTGCCCACTGGCGTAATCGTTAATTTTACCGGCTCCGCCGAAGCGGCGGCCACGGCGCAGCACGACCTGCTGGTGCATTCCGCCATAGCCTTGGTCGGCATTGTGTTGCTGCTGTTTATCGTGCTCAAAAATATCAACAATGTGCTGCTGCTTTTAATGAATCTTCCCATGGCGCTGGTGGGCGGTGTTTTGGCGGCGCGGATTAGCGGCGGAGTCCTATCCTTGGGTGCCTTGGTGGGGTTCATCACGCTTTTCGGCATTACCCTGCGCAACTCCATCATGCTCATGTCGCATTATCAGCACCTGGTGACCCGCGAGGGTAGAATCTGGAATGTGCAAACCGCCATGGAAGGTGCCGTCGATCGCCTCCCCGCCATATTGATGACCGCTCTGGTAGCAGCCCTGGGGTTGCTGCCGCTGGCTCTGGGTTCCGGTGCGCCGGGAAGGGAACTTGAAGGGCCTATGGCCCAGGTCATCGTCGGCGGCCTGTTTACCTCAACCCTCCTGAACCTCATTGTCCTGCCCACCTTGGCCGCCCGATGGGCTAAATTCACCTGACCCCAAGGCCGCCATTCGCGGCGGCAGCCAGATCGCGGAGGCCCTGCAGGAACTGTCACCGGCCTCCAAGTACCGGCCCCGATTGGTTGGCTAATACCCAGAAGAAATTGGCTACCGCCCGTTGGGCTTTAACAGCGATCGGAATGACTGTGATGAGGGGGAGGGCAAAAACCCCGAAAATGATGACGACCGTTGAGTTTACCAAGACCGCCCATGTACCTATTTTCAGTATCCGATTTCTAATGGATCGTAACTCGGCATTGCTGCTTTTATCAAAGAGGCGAACTATTGCATCCATTTGGTCTTGAGGTGCATTGTTCCTTCGGAATTCTATCTGCGCCTTCACCAACCGAAAAATATTCCCGTCGTGGATGCAATTAATCCCGGCGTTTACATACCTTCGTAAAAAGCTAGCGAAGGTCGGGCATTTCGGTTACTTTTAGCTAAGGCTAAAGTATATGAACCGAGAAGGGGCTCGGCTTCCGAGGGCGATTGTGGCACCGGGGAAGGCCTTTTTCTATCTTCCCCGCTACTGGTTAATGAATCGTGTGAAATCCCGGGCTTATGGTAGCGCCCTGAGAAATGAGTCCCGATGGGTTGTTCTGGCTTTTGCATGGAGGAGGTTATGCCCACTCTTGGCGAAGATTCGGCAAGCGCGGGCCTTCGAGGCGCTAATTCGGCAACGGAATGCCAACTTGGATCGCCCCTTGGAAGCACTGCTCGACGAGGTATTTCTTGAGGTGGGAAAATTTTTCCGTGTACGCGCGGCCGATGATGGCGAGAGAATCGAGCCATCGAAGTTTTTCAAGTCGACGCGAGCCTCGGATGAGCAGTTTTTGAAACACTGGGAACAAGTGGCATCCCCAACACGCAAGCGAATGATTGCGAAGTACCTCCTCGAAATTCAGCGCGCCCTGAATTCCTTTGAGGGATAACTCACCCGAATACCGCCTTGCGGTGAAATGCAAACGCGGCGGGGTCGAGGATAAAGCGTTTGGGGAGAACTAATTTCGTTCCTTCCGTCGCGTGGAAGCGCCGCAGCGGCGATGACTTCCGCTTGTTTCTCCGCGCTCAACTGGAAGCGTCGATAATTGGCCGGAAGTAGCCTTTGATTTTTCCTGTTTCGCGTACGCATACTTGGATGTGCGTTGAACAAATGAGGGGAGCGTTGACGACATGATTCAGCGATAAACCTTGGCCAGCCGGGTGCCTTTCTTGTTCAGAATACCCGCGCTTATCAGAAATTTACGGGCTTTCTCCGGCGATCGTTTGATCGACTTCCGAAACTTCTGCGATGCCTCCACGTGCTGCTTAACAATTTCATCAACCGTCATAGTCTTTTCTTGAAAAATAACTCTCGAATACATTGTACAATGTCCGAACCGGGGCACCAAACGCGTCCTACCGACCCCATCGCCGACTCTCAATAATGAGTCGGCCAGATCCGAACAAAAGCGATAGAAACCGTCGCGGAAACAGTTTCATTTGAATTCTTTCCTGCTTTCGGTCATATTATGTCGCACGCGGGTAAGAACGCCACTAGCCCGCAACTTTTAATTGTTGTTGAGCCTTTCTTCAGGAGTGCCATGATGTTGCGCAAAAAGCTTGGAATCGCCGCCGGTAAATACAGTCCCGAAAACCTACGGCAGTGCATGCAGGGGGCGGTGGTTTGCCTGTTCGTGGCTGCCAGTGCGGCGTGCACGGCTCAGGCCGGTGAATATATTCCTGTTAAACTTTCCGCCAAACAAGTTGATGCCAAGGCCAATGCTCTACTCAAGCAAATGACTCTGCGGGAAAAAGTCCGCATGATGGCGTTTGAGAACATCCTGGATGTTCCCGGGGTCGAACGTCTGCACATTCCGACGTTGGTCATGAGTGATGCATCCTTAGGTGTGCGCCGATTTGGGGCGTCAACCGCTTATCCGGCGTCCGCGGCTCTTGCTTCTACATGGAATCGCAAGTTAGCGTTTTTAGAAGGGCGGCAAATCGGCAGTGACTGCCGGGCGCGCGGTGTGCACGTTATCTTCGGCCCCGGCGTCAATATTGTCCGCGAGCCGCAAAATGGGCGAAATTTCGAATACTTGGGCGAAGACCCCTATCTTTCTGGGCAGATGGCGGCCCCCTGGATCAGAGGCGTCCAATCGCAGGGAGTTGCCGCCTGCGCTAAACATTACGTCGCCAATGAACAGGAAACAGATCGCATCGATATTAACGAAATTATCAGTAAGCGCGCCTTGGAGGAAATTTACCTTCCGCCGTTCCGGGCGGCAGTGCGGCAGGGAGATGTCTGGACCATCATGGCGGCGTATGATCAAGTCAACGGTGAATATTGCACCGCCAGTAAATTCCTTCTGACGGATGTGCTTCGTAAGCACTGGGGTTTTAAGGGTGTGTTAATGTCTGATTGGGGAGCGTCGCACGCGACGCTGGGGCCTTTGAAGGCCGGCATGGACATGGAAATGCACCGTCCGATTTTTTACAACATGCTCTCTATTCCGCCCTTGCTTAAATCCGGCAAGCTCCGCATGTCCAATATTAATCAGCATGTCCGCCGGACATTACGCATGATGGTGGCGCTGAACTTTCTGAATCGTCCGCAAACTAAGAAAGGAATTCCACTTAATAATCCGGTCAGCGCCGCCGCTGCAATGAAAGTGGCCGCTGAAGGTACTGTGCTGCTGCGCAACAAGAACAATTTTCTGCCACTGGACAAGTTGGCCGTAAAACACATCGTGGTGCTGGGACCCATGGCGTCGCCCGCGGTCACCACCGGCGGTGGCAGCGGATACGTTATTCCCATCGGCACACCCGTGAGCATGTTAGCGGCCGTGAGAAAGGCCGCCGGCACCCATGCGAAAGTAACTTATATTCCTTATATCGGTCACGGAAAAGCCTACTGGAGTCAGAATGATTTTTATGCCCCGGACGGCAAACCGGGTGCGGAAATCAGCATTCTAGCGGCTAAGTCAACATCGGTGCCTCCCATGGTGCATGATGTTAAAAGTCTGGACCTAAGCTGGGAGCATTCCGGTTCCCTGCCACGCCACATTAGCCCTGGCTTTAGCGCCCAATGGGTTACAGAAATCAAACCGCACAAGACCGGCGATTACATGCTGAAGTTTTTCTGTAACGCCGGCAACGCTGAAGCATTTTTAAACAAAAAGAAGATTATTGAACAGTGGCGCCCCCGGCCGGTAATTCCATTTATGGATGACTATCATTTCGTAAAGGGGCACACCTATCAGTTGATTATTCAGTTGCAGCCCAATGAAAAGGATGGCGCAATGCTGCCGGGAGAAATGAAAGTCGGCGTGCACCGCCTGCGCTACCCGTTTTTAAGCTCGCAACAACGCCGAGAAATTAAATCCGCCGATGCCGTCATTACCTGTGTGGGTTACGGTCCGCGCCTTGAGCACGAGGATTTTGATCGCTCGTATCGCCTGCCTTCCGCGCAGGGGCGTTACATTCGGGAAGTTGCGAAACTTAATCCGCATCAGGTGGTCGTGGTCAACGCCGGTGGCGATGTAGCAATGAGCCGTTGGATTCATAAAATCGGGGGCCTTGTTTACGCATGGTATCCCGGAGAAAACGGTAACACCGCCGTGGCGAATATTATTTTTGGAAAAATTGATCCCAGCGGCCGCCTCCCGGATACCTTTGCCCGCAACTGGCGGCAGCAGCCGGCGTACGGCCACTATCCCGGCCATGATATTTACGGGCTGAAGCCAACGGTGCATTTTGCCGAGGGAATTTATGTCGGATATCGCTGGTATGATAAAAAACATATTTCTCCGCGATATTGCTTTGGCTTCGGATTATCCTACACCACCTTCTCCATCGGAAATTTGCATATTTCCGCGAAAGGTAATGGGAAAGCTCGAACCGTCACCGTTACCGCCAAAGTAACCAATACCGGCAAGCGAACCGGTGCGGAAGTTGTGCAACTGTATGTTCGTCCGCAGGAAGATCGCTCGAATCGATGTGTGCAAACGCTCAAAGGTTTCAGCCGGGTAAATCTCAAACCGGGCCAGACCAAAATCGTGACCATGAAATTGGATTGGCGTGATTTTGCGTATTTTGATACCAAGGCTGACCAATGGGCCGTACCTGCCGGCAGATATCAGATAGCCGTGGGATACAACAGCCGCGATATTGCCGCTACGGGTGTGGTAGTTATGCCGTAAGCGGCATTTGAGGATTTTGCGTGCCTACGGCATAATTTTGGCACATTGGAATCGTTCCATGGCGATTTGACGGCATATTGCTGGAACTGCGATATTGTTGTGCTGGTTTTTTACGCGAGCTTCGCCGGGCTGCCGCAACCGGCGGTGCTTAAATCTTTACAAAATATTTACATCTTTCAGTTGGTTTCATCTCTCACACTCGGTAAACTCTGGTGGTCGCGACCGTACCCGAAATAGTGGGGGCGATCAAACTATAGAGGTGCCGGGGCAGAAATCTCTGGTGTGGAAAAAGCGAATCGAGGTGGCGTATGCACCCAATTTTACAATTGCTGGTACAGATCGCGGTTATTCTGCTGACCGCCCGCGTGCTGGGAAAAATCATGCTATGGATTGGTCAACCGCGTGTGGTGGGGGAGATGCTTGGCGGCATTATTTTAGGGCCGTCAGTGTTGGGCCTGCTGTATCATGGTGCCGTGCTGGCCATGCTGTTTCCGGTGCATAAGGGAGGGGATCCATATCCATTTCTTAATGTATTAAGCCAGATCGGCGTGGTGTTATTCATGTTCCTTGTCGGATTGGAACTGGACATGAAACTGCTGCGCAATCAGGGCAAAGCCCTGATAATCACCGGCGGAACCAGCGTCGCCGGGCCGCTGGCGTGCGGCATTCTTCTGGGGCTTTACCTCTTCAAAGAATTTCACGGGCCGGGCGGCAATGAGCTGGTCTTTGCACTATTCATTGGCACCGCCATGTCCATCACTGCTTTTCCGGTGCTCGCGAGGATGATCAACGAGCGCAACCTGCAACGATCGCGGGTAGGCACTTTCAGTCTGGCTTGCGGAGCACTCAATGATGTGGTGGGATGGTGCCTGCTGGCGCTGGTTATAGCAATATCCACCTCTGATGGATTAGATACGCATAAAAGCGGCAACCCGCTTTTTTCCGCCCTGATGACGCTGATTTGGACCGCTGTATTCGCTGCGTTTATGCTCCTGGTGATGCCCAAAATCCTTCGCTTATTACAGGGGCTTTATGAGCGCCGCGGATATTTATCACGCGATACGCTGGCTCTGATTTTGCTGTTGGTACTCGCTTCCAGCGCCATGACCGATTGGATCGGAATTCAGGCCATATTCGGCGCGTTTCTTCTGGGTATGGCCATGCCTGCGGAAAGTAAATTCGTTCGCCATATTACTGCAAAGCTCGAAGATTTTATTCTTCTGTTCCTGTTGCCGATCTTTTTCGCCTACACCGGTTTGCGTACCAGAATCGGGCTTTTGAATGATGCTCATCTTTGGGAGATATGTTTGCTGGTGGTGCTGATTGCCACCGTCGCCAAAGTTCTCTTCTCTGGCTTTGCCGCCCGCGTGGCCGGTCTTTCCTGGCGGCAATCCGGCGTGCTGGGGTCGCTGATGAATGCCCGCGGCCTGGTTGAGCTTATTGTGCTGAACATCGGATTGAATCTGCATGTGCTTTCTCCCCTGATGTTCACGATTATGGTCATCATGGCTCTGGCCACCACTTTTATCACCACGCCTCTGTTGTATCTGGTCTATTCTCCGGCACGTCAGCGACGGGATGAGGCTGCCGAAGCTCTACAGCCCACACCCGGGGAATCCCGCGCCCTGGTAACAGTATCTTCTCCCCAAACCGCAGCCGGACTGGTTCGGGTGGGAGCCTTGTTACTTGGTGCGGGTACTGGAAGGCTCTGCTTATTGCATTTGAACAATCCCGATGAACACGAACGTCGCACCAAAGCATTTTATACCGCCGGCGATCCCGTCGAACTGGCGCTGCGCCAAGCCGCCGCAATGGACGTTCCAGTGAGTGCGGTTGGATTTGTCAGCACGGATTTCGCCTCGGATATTACTCTCACGGCTAATCGCTACGACGTGGGATGGATTGTTCTGGGCGGCCACCAGGGATTGTTTGCCGCCTCTGCATTGGGCCGTATCGCCGATGAAGTAATTCTGCATTCCAATCGCCCTGTGGCGATTCTCGTAGAGAAGAATCTGCGAACCGTTGAACGCGTCATGGTGCCGTACATTGGAGAAAATCAGGACATAGGAGCGCTGCAGGCGGCCGATCAGATATCGCAACGCCACGATGCCCGTGTAACGATCCTGCATGTCGTGAAACCCGGAAGTCACGCTGATACCAGCGGGCGCTTGGGTGTACAATCCCTGGTGGATCGCCAATTTGCCGCTTCCGGCGGCACGCGGCAGATACGCTTTCAGGTAGTGGAAAGTGAGTCACCCGTAGATGTGGTCGTCAGAGAATCGGCTAATTACGATCTTATTATTCTGGGGATTTCCCCCCAGTGGCAATTCAAGCAAAAATTCCTCAGTCGTTCACAGGCGTCTGTTGCCCAGGCCTGCGCCTGTTCGGTACTGGCTGTCCATGCCAGTGCTTCAACCCCTGCCAGTTCTCCCGCACCGCCCAAATCGGATAGCGTTATAGCACAGGCCGCGCCAGTGGCCGGCCAAGCCTGATCGGCTGCTGTCGTGCCCATGGAGTTCCCGTGTTTTGATGCCGGTGCAAGTTCAACAGCGATACTGAATCAGCAGCTTTGCAACGCACGCTTCAAAGTTTCGCATGGCTGCGGGCTAAAGCATCATACCCTCGCTGCACGTTATGCCGAGCGGCGTTTCTTCTTCAGTCCCAGCACCCCCAGAGCACCGAGAGCCAGTAATGCCAGAGACGCTGGTTCCGGTACCGGCGAAGCCGCACTGCCGAGCATTGCGGCATGAGCTGCGGTGGTGATACTTCCAGTGTTGAGGTTATTAAGAACAATGGCCAGGTCCGCATTGGTAACGGTTCCACTGTCGGTAAAGTCTCCCTTGCTCCACAAACCGCCTGATGGTTGATTGAGGTTGCCTAACACGGTTGCCAGGTCCAGATTGTTTACTACGCCGTCGCCATTGGTATCACCGGGAATGCGCTGCATAACCGCAAAATTGCCCGTGGAATCACCAAGCGTACTACCGGAATGATTCAAGACCGCCCAGACGGTATTATTGACCGTGTTAATGCCGTAGTCACCTAATGAGAAATCTGTCAATGGGTTGTAAGCACCCGCAACTTCCGTGGGTGTTCCGCCGGTATTGCCTAAGACCGCGGCTATAAAGCCGCTGCCATTATTCCATGCCAATACCGGACTGGTGGTGCCATTGCTAATAATGCGGGAGTTATAACTTAACTGCACGACATACGTATCACTATTGGTACCGCTGATATTGGCAATATCACTGATGAGATTGGTCGTGCTGGTTGGAGCATCCGCAAACTGCACCGCTAAGGTGGTAGCCTTACTGGCTATCCCTCCCAGAAACTGCACATTGGTGTGCTGATCATTGGCACCAAAGTTCCGCACGACCGAATAGCCACTATACGTGCCACCTTGAGCAATGGGAGCCGAAGCGGCGGCGGCATTGCTTAAGGCCAAGTTCCCTATGGTGAAACTGGAGCCTGATGTGTTGCTGGTAACATCCAGTGAGATATTCACTTGCGGATTACCAATCGTAACACCTTGTGTCACCGTTCCAAGGTCAACGGTCTGGCTGGTAAAGTAATTCTGGGCGGCACTGAAGGAACTGAA
>DAHXLH010000085.1:0-5274 GCA_027366115.1 Phycisphaerales bacterium | reverse complement strand
CGTTTTACCCTATGCCGCTACGGCCCCCTTACCGCCGGGAATTGATGAACATATTTTTGCCGGTTTCCTGCTGGGCCGCGGGTTGGACTTGGTGCCCTGTAAAACTGTGCCGCTGGAAGTGCCGGCCAATTGTGAATTTGTCATAGAGGGGTATGTCGATCCGAATCAAACGGTTCTCGAAGGGCCGTTTGGCGATCATACGGGGTTTTATTCTCTGGCTGATCAATATCCCGTATTCAATATTACGGCCATAACGCATCGGCGGAATCCGATTTATCCCACCACCATCGTCGGCAAGCCGCCGCAGGAAGATTATTATCTGGGCAAGGCCACGGAGCGTGTATTTCTGCCGTTGCTGAAAATTATTGTGCCGGATGTGATTGACTATGATTTGCCGATGTTTGGAGCGTTTCATAATTGTGCGTTTATTAAAATCCGCAAGGAATATGCGTATCATGCCCGCAAGGTCATTCACGCCATTTGGGGTGCCGGGCAGATGGCATGGACCAAAATGGTCATTGTGGTTGATGAACATGTCGATGTGCATAATCAGGATGATGTGCTGTTTCACGTAGCAGCCAATGTCGATCCGCGGCGCGATACATTTATTGCCGAGGGGCCATTGGATATCCTGGATCATGCCGCTCCGGCCATGGGCGCGGGAAGCAAACTGGGCATTGATGCCACACGCAAGTGGCCCGGTGAGGGAACCGTGCGGGATTGGCCCGACGAAATTGAAATGGATGCGGCCACCGTTAAAACTGTCACGCAGCGTTGGAAGGAATATGGATTCTAATATGGTCAAAACCCGATTCGCCCCCTCACCGACTGGATTTTTACACGTTGGCGGAGCCAGAACCGCTTTGTTCAACTGGTTGTTTGCCCGCAAGCATGGCGGTCAATTTGTTTTGCGCATTGAAGATACGGATCAGGTACGGTCTACTGCGGAATCCGCCGCCGGGATTCTTTCTGACCTGCAATGGCTGGGCCTTAACTGGGATTGCGGCCCGCAGCCCGGTGGAGTGAAAAATGAATATTTTCAATCCATGCGGCTGGAGCTTTATAACGCGCATCTGGACAAGCTGGTAAAGGACGGTCGCGCCTATGAAGCCTACGAAACGCCCCAGCAACTCGCGGCCATGCGCATGGTGGCGGAAAAAATGAAGCGGCCCTTCCGCTATCGCCGTAACATGCCGGGACGTGCTGAACGTGGCGGCGGGCCAACCGTGCTGCGGTTTGAAATGCCCTTTGAAACCATCACGTTTCATGATTTAATTCTGGGTGACATTTCCGTCGGCGGTGAGGAACATGATGATATCATCATACGTAAATCCGACGGCTTTCCTACGTATCACTTTGCCGTGGTGGTAGATGACCACGATATGGGCATCACCCATGTGCTTCGCGCTCAGGAACATCTGATGAATACGCCCAAACATCTAGGCTTGTACAAAGCGCTGGGATGGCAGCCGCCGGCCCATGCCCACATGCCGCTGGTGTTTAATATGGACAACACCAAAATGTCCAAACGGGATAAAACCAAAGCCGCACGGGCGGCCGCGGCGGCATGGATCAAGCAGGGCAACACGCTGGAAACTCTGGTTGGAAAATCCGGTCTCACCGCGGATCAGTTGAAGGAATTTCTGGATAAAAAAACCGATGATTCCCGCCTGGCAGCGGCCATCGGTGCTGCATTAGCTGTGCCCCTGCCGGAAATTGATGTGCAGGATTTCCGGCGCAGCGGATATCTGTCCGATGCGCTGCTGAATTTTATCGCCCTGATCGGCTGGTCCCCGGGGGAAAACCGGGAGATTCTTACACGCGAGGAAATGCTGCAACTATTTTCGCTGGAGACTATTGGCAAAACCAGCGGCCGCTTTGACCGCAAAAAGCTGCTATGGATGAACGGTGAATATATCCGCAAGCGTACCATGGATGATCTGCTGCATGATCTTACCGCTTTTAATGCGGTCACTAATTACCCGATCAAGCACGCCCCAGAGTCGCAACAGCGCGACCTCTTGGCGATGTACCAGGAACGCACGGGCACTTTGGCTGAAATGGCGGAAAATTCCTGTTTCTTTTTTGAAGAACCAAAGTTGGACGCGGCAGCCTTTAAAAAGCATGTTGAATCCGGTAATGGCCGAGCGGTGTTGCAACAGATTCGCGACATGTTGGATTCCGTCACCGATTGGTCTAAGGATCAATTGGCCCCGGTGATTGAAAAAATCATTGAACTGGGCGAAAAGCGTGGCTCCGCGCCTCAGACCCTGCGCGTGGCCATTTGCGGCGGATCGGTTTCGCCGCCTCTGCTGGAAACACTGTGCCTGCTGGGCCGCGATACCACCCTGGCGAGGATTGATAGAACACTGCAAAAATAGGGTGACAACAGCCATGGCTCGGTCACGATCGGCCACGCACAAATGCCAGGGCGACCGCGCGGATAGGGATCCACAGAATTCACCGGTTACCCCAGATTTACGTCTCGTAGCTCAATGCGGCAGCGTTGAGTTTGCGGCGGAAACGCGATCAGATGACGCGACACTTTCCGCCCCGTCGCGGTTGGCCATCGGCCGGACCTCCGCCATCCCGCGTTGGGCGACAAACAATTACCTGATGGAAACCGCAGGCACACTATTCGTGGCAACATCCGCCGCTTCGGTGGCTTGGTACTGGCCGCCTGGGCCTATGACATCCGCTGCCTGACGATCAATTTGTTCTTCCAGCATCCGGCGCAATCGGTTCAGTGCGCGGACTTCTAACTGTCGCACACGGGCCTTGGTAATGCCCATGCGCTGCGCAATTTGCGATAGACTCGTGGGACCTTCTCCGGCTTCCAGGCCGTAATGGGCTGCTAAGAGATCATGTTCCCGCCGGGGGAGTTTTGCCATGGCATCTATGAGCCGGCCCTGCATCAACAGCATGTCCACCGCGTCCGGGATGCTTTGCTCCTGGGATTCGCCAAGTTCATCGAGCAAATCGTTTTGGGTGGTAACCAGGCGCTGATCCACGCGGGTGCAGTTATCGCCGATCCTACGGGCAAAGTTTTTCATCTGCACGTATGTGAGGTAGGTGCTGAATTTCACGCCGCGGGAAAAATCAAAGGTGTCCACGGCGCGCATCATCCATAAATTGCCATCGGAAATTAATTCAAAGAGATCATGCTGCGCATGCTGATGCTTTCTGGCCACGTGCACCACCACCCGCAAATGCGATTGCAAAATTTGATTGCGTATCGCACCGGCTGTTTCCAGCAGCAATTCAATTTCTTCAATATCGGCCGTGCGGGCGGCGTTTACGTCAATGCGGGCTTGCAGCCGGGCGGCCTTTGCTTTGAGATAATTCATTCTTCTAAAGGCATCGGTCATCACCGCCTGGCCCAACATGGGCTGGCGGAATACATCCGAGAGATAGGCGGGGATATCATTGGGTTGCCGGAGCACAATTTGTTCTTTGGCCTCTATGCCGGCCAAGGGCACCGTTGGCTCGCGGCGGGCTTTTTCCGGTAGAACCTTAAGGATAATCTGATCCGCATCAGGGTGATCGAATAAGGGGTTGGTCACAAAGCGGATGAGCAATGTTTTAATTTGCTGGGCCTTGTCCTGGTTGACTACACGATAAATACTGGAGGTCGTGCGACAATAACGTTTAGCCAGGCAATCCACGGATATACCGCGATCAAAGCAATCGACAATGATGCGTTTGTCCTGATCTGTCAGCGGACCGGCGGTGTCCGGAAAAACGGCTTGGTCAGGATGTTCGGCATCCCAGCGGCGTATGACATAGCGGATGGTTTCCGGGCTGCGTTTGGTGTGCCGGGCGATGCGACGGGAAATAAGTTTCAGGCAGCACCGACAATGCACCGCTAAGCGTCGGGCGCGGCGAATAATGTCCGCCTTTTCTTCTTCAGTAAGTTGGCGGAATCGCGCGGATTTTTCTACGCGAACCGCAAATTGGGTCGAGAAGCGTGTCACATCCGAAGTTAAAAAGCCCAGGCGTTTGATGCCGTCGGGATAGACAAATCGCATGGCGGCCAAGCCGCGGCGTCGCCAGCGCTGGATGGTCTTGGTGGAGACCTGAAATTTTTGTGTGATCTGTTCCAAAGAAAGTACGTCATCGCCCGCTTGGGTAACCGGAATATTCAGCGAATCGGAAACACTTTCCACCAGGGAGGCGATGTCGGCCAATAAAGCTCTGCCGGAGATAATATGATCCGCCGATTCTTTGGCCCGATAAGCAGTCAAACGATAAAGAACGAATTCCCATGGGTAATCTTCCGTGGCGTCGATCTGCCCGATCAGTTCCAGCGCTGCGCGCAATTGCTGGTGTCGCTTGGCCATGGGCGTAAAGGCCATCTGCTTGGCAAGCTCTTCAATTTTTGGGTCTGTCCAGATCATGCAGCACGCACCCCTAACATTACATCAGTATGTTATCTCGGTTTGGACGGTAAAGAAACAAAAAAATATGCATTTTTTGTATTTTTAGGACGAAAAATCTCTTAATTTCGCCTTTGGGTATATCCGTAATAATAAATGGACGTGCATCCCCACGTAATAAAATTCGGTTATAATGCGCTCGTCGGTTATGTGGAAGGCGAAAGATGGTTAAGGCGATACTATTTGATCTAGCGGATACGCTGCTGCAGTTTGATCACTTGGATCATCGAAGCTTATTTCTCTTAGGGGCCAAAGACACTTACCGCCATCTGCATGGCTTAGATGCTTCGCTGCCGGAATTTGAAACTTATACGCGCATTCACTTTCGCGCATTTCGTCGGAAATATATCTGGTCTAATATTCGTCGCCGGGACTTCAACGTCAACGACGTGATTTGTCAGGTGTTATGTAAACTTAATATTACACTGTCTCAAGATGAAATTTCGGCTCTGGTATGGCGGTGGTATAAGCCGGTGGTGCACCGCGCGACGGTGGAGGCCGGCACACACGCCATGCTGCGGGAGTTTCAACGCCAGGGCCTTAAACTGGCGATCGTGTCAAATACCTGCGCCCCGGATTATTGTCTGGACCGGCATCTCGAGCGCGAGAAACTTCTGGAATTTTTTCCCACACGTATCTATTCCTCCAATACGATTTATCGCAAGCCCCATCCCGTGATTTTCCGCGTAGCGCTGGAGCAACTGGGGATCAGTCCCGAACAGGCGGTATTTGTCGGCGATACACTTGGCGCCGATATTCAGGGTGCACGCCGAGCCGGCATGACGACCGTCTGGAAACCGGCTCTGCGCACGCAAACAACTAGAAAGCGCCGCGTGCG
>DAHXLH010000081.1:0-4004 GCA_027366115.1 Phycisphaerales bacterium | reverse complement strand
TCCGGGGTCGGCAGATCGAGGATTTAACCACACAGGGCTTTCACTACATTACCGCCATTACCAAGCCACAAATCGAATCGCTGTTGGCCCGTGGCGTGTTAAACATGTCACTGTTTGATCAGGAACTGGCGGAAGTGGTCTCCGATGATGGCCCGCGGTACGTCCTGCGGCGCAACCCGATCCGTGCCGCCGAGATGGGAACCTCTCGCCAGGACAAACTTCGCTCCGTGCAGCGCCAGATAGATCGTCAGAACACGTACCTTCAGGAACATGCCAAAGCCCGTGTTCAGGTGGCGGTGGACAAGATTGTGACGCAATGCCGAAAACTACGACTGGATGCCTGGGTCCAAGTCACCGTGCAGGAGCGAGTCCTCGCTTTGACCATCGATGAATCCGCTCTGGCTGAGCAGCAAAAGCTCGACGGCTGTTATGTGCTCAAGACCGATCTGACCCCACCACAACTCAACGCCCAGGATGTCCACGCCCGTTACAAGGACCTGGCTCTGGTAGAGTGGGCGTTCCGTACCAGCAAGACCATGGAATTGGAAATGCGTCCGGTGCATGTGCGTCTGGCCAGTCGCACGCGGGGCCATGCTCTGGTAATTATGTTGTCCTACAAAATCGTAAAGGAATTAGCTCTGCGGTGGCGTGACCTCAACGCCACGGTGCAGGAAGGCCTTGATGAACTTAAAACGCTGTGCATGACGGAATTGCGGATCCACGGCAAACCGCTGTGCAATTGCATCCCCCATCCGCGGGCATCGGTGCAGAAGTTCCTGGAAATGGCCCAAGTTGTCATGCCTGAAGCGATTCCGCACCGAGGTGCTATTGTAGCCACCAGAAAGAAGCTGCCGGAAAGACGCAAAACCCGTTGATTTTATTGCGCATTATCGCAGTGAAAACCAGCGGTTTTTACTGGAACATCCGCTTCAAGGGTACGGATATACCCAAGACCTTCAACATGCAGCCCCCGGAGGGTGCGCCCAGAAGGGTTAAAATAGAGCAATCGAGCAGGAGCGTAATTGGAATTCGCAATAGCCGTGCCGCGCCGGGAAGCATGGAAGAGAAGCAGTTGGCGGCAGAGTCGCCGAGTGCGGGCAATAGTCCGCAATTCGTGGTCTCGCCGACAAGGCTGATAGGGTGTTGGTATAATTTAGTTGGTGCGTTGGTGCGTTGGTGCGTTGGTGCGTTGTTCTGCGCGGTTGCCCACCGCAGATTTAGCGAAGTTCCAAATTGTCCCGAATCACGACCTTCCTAATCCCCGGATATAATGGACTCAAGAACAAAAATTGCCGGCTATCCAATTTATCGAGAGCCAGCATAACGCCGCGCATCGGCGACGCAAGTGAGAAAAAAACAGAGGAAAAAACGTCCGTCCAATGAACCCCGTTTTGCATTGATATTTTGGAACACGGGAATCTGCTGCCACCGCAAGCAAAAGGAAAAAAGCGATGGCGCCGGAACGTGCTGATAAAGTAACCGATCACGCATACGAGCCTACCGCAACCGAGGGCACAACTACGAGTTTACACCGCGTGCTTTGTCGCTCATAACCCCCGCGTCCATCCAGCTTTGACTTTGAACTTGGAGCCTGAACCCTGGAATTTAGCATCTCGCATCTCGCATTTAGTATTCGTAAGGAAGCGCTGCCGCTGTAATTTTTCCCGGCAGGTTAGACCCGCCGGCTAACATTCCCGGTGGGATAAACCCACCGGCTCGCCCCCCTGTAACCCGTCCCTCCAGACCCTTCTAACCTCTAACATCTAGCTCCTAACATTTCCTATCTCCCCTCACCCCATTCTTTCAGCAGCAAAGCTCCGGGCTGTTTCCAGGGCTTTTTCGATCAGGTGGGCGTCTTTTCCGCCGGCCATGGCCATCTGCGGGCGGCCTCCGCCGGTTCCGCCGACTACGGGTGCGACCGCTTTTACCCAGTCGCCGGCACTGATTTTATTGATCAGCAAATCGCTTACCGCGGCGACGAGATTTACCTTGGGCGGAAGGAGATTGCCCTGTTTATCGGTCTCCGTAATGGTGGAGGCCAAAAGCATCGCTACGGGGGCGGGGTGGAGTTTCTTTTTCACGCCATCTACCGCCGCACGCAACGTTGGAACATCCGCGTCGGGCAATTGCCCGATAATTACGTGGCTGTCCCCGACGCGCTGCGCCTGATCCAGCAGGATGGTGATGGTGCTGTTGAGATCCGTGTTGCCGCGTGACAATGCTTCCTTTTTCTGTTGTTGTTTGATACGTTCCTGGACTTGCGCTGCGGCATGCAGCGCGCGGCGGCGGGTAAGCAGGGGAAGTGTTGGGTCTCGCCCGGCCTCCTGCAGGGAGCTGGCGAGCTTGGCTTGATCATCCGGGGCGCCGGCACCGCCTTGACTTGCCGCAACCAGCGCTTCCACAGCAGCCGAATGGCGACGGGCGGCTTGCGCAGCGGTGCCCGTGACGGCTACGAGTCGGCGAATGCCTTTGCTGACGGATTCTTCGGCGATGATGGCGAATTCCTCGGCGTCGGTGCTACTGCCTAAGTGTGTCCCGCCGCAGAATTCAATGGAGTATTGGCGCCATGCCGGATTTTCCGGGTTAGCCAGCAACTCGGAGACTGGAACGCCCACGGAGACAACCCGCACCATTGGCGGATATTTTTCACCAAAAACAGCGCGAAGCGAGTGGATTTTCCGGGCCTGCTCAAGCGGCGCAACATCGGTGTAGACCGTCAGTTTTTTGCCGATAGCCGCCTGCACGAGTGCTTCGACTTTTTCCAGCTCATGATCATCCAGCGCTTTGGGTTGCACGAAATCAAAACGCAGTTTATCGGCATCCACCAGCGAACCTTTTTGTTCCACGTGATCGCCGAGCGTTTCCCGTAAGGCCCAGTTGGCTAAATGCGTTGCGGTATGATTTTTTTCTATGCGTTTTCGCGCGTTGAAGACTGAAGCGCTGGCCGAATCGCCGCAGTGGATGGTGCCATGTTTTAAGCGGCCGATGTGCAGCACATATCCGCCAAGCTGCCGCGCTGATTCCACGTCAAATGTTGTGCCCGAGTCGGTCTTTATTTCTCCCTGATCGCCAATTTGACCGCCCATTTCGGCATAAAAATTGGTCCGGTCCAAAATCAGCGCTACGCTGCCGGATTCGTTGGCGGTGACGGATTCCTTCAAGTGCTGGCCATCCCAAATTCCCACAATGTGCGTGCGCAGGGGGCGATGGTCATACTTCGCCTGGTCGTCGGTGGGTTTAATGCGCAAGGCGGGTAATTCAGCCAGAATTTCCGGCGGCATATCCGCCAGGCCGGAGGTTGTTGCCTTACCGCCCAGCCGCGCTTTCTCCCGCGCTTGCTGCATAAGCAGGTCATAGCCGTATTTATCCACGCCCATGTTCTGTTCCTGCGCCATGATCTGCGTGAGATCAATCGGGAAGCCAAAGGTGTCATGGAGTTTGAACGCATTTTCCGCGGAAATCATGGTTGGTTTGAGCTTTTCAGCCCGCGCCTCATCGGCGGCCAGTTGAAAAAGTTCCAGGCCGCGATCCAACGTTCGACTGAAGCCCCGCTCTTCATCTTCGATAATGTCAGCGACGCGGCTGGGGTTTTTAGCCAACTCCGGAAACGCCTCGCTCATGGAATTGACAATCACGGGGACCAACTGATGCAGGAATGGTTCACGCAGGGCCAGATTCTGCCGTCCGAAGCGCACGGCACGGCGTAAGATTCGCCTTAACACGTAGCCCCGGCCGTCATTTCCGGGAACAGCTCCATCAGTGATCGCGAATGTCAGGCAGCGGATATGATCGGCGATAACACGAAATGCGATATCGCGCGCCAAGGCCGGATTTTTTATCTCTTCACCTGATCCCTGGTCCAGAGCCGGAAATACTCCGGTATACTGCTTGCCGGAAAGCTCGCCGATGGCTGTAAACAGGGGGGTAAACAGATCGGTGGCGTAGTTGTCGCTTTTATCCTGCAACACTTGGCATATACGCTCCAAGCCCATGCCCGTATCCAC
>DAHXLH010000071.1:0-8402 GCA_027366115.1 Phycisphaerales bacterium | reverse complement strand
AGTCGTGTGGCCTGTCTGGCCATGGTTTACAAGCTCGGCCAAAGCGCCCAGCGAAACTTCCAACGACTCAATGGAGCCGAGCAGATGAAGGATGTTGTCGTCGGAATTATCTACGAGGACGGGATCAAAAAATCAGCCGCCTGAAATTCTTTCGCCCACAACATTTGACAGTAACTCTTGAGATATGTTCTCCATTTCGATGTTACGACAGGCTCGCACACCCGTACGATACCGCCTATTGATCACCAACGAGTCCTACCGCCAACTCTACGCGGGGAGTTGGCCCGGTCCCGCTCCCCCGTAGTCACTGCGCTGGTGCTGGGAGTTTGGCCCTCTTTCCCTGGGCTGCGGACACCTTGGCTGGCACCCAGATATTTTTCCGCTTGTTATAACGGTAGGTCTGAGATTTGTACTCGAATGCTTGCCTTCCCAGTCCTCCAAGAAGGGCCCAGTCCCCGTTCACTGAGACTAAGGGCGTCGGCCCCTCTCCGCTGCGGGATACCAGCAACAGCACCACCGGGGTATCCGTCTTCTTCTTGCCCGCCGTAATTGCCTCTTCCACGTCGCCAATTTTCGAGTCGACCGACAAGGTTATGCTTCCAAGCCGGTTGCCCTTCCGGTGCGCAAGTAACGTAACAAACGATGCCACCCCTAGAAAACCATTCTTTATGACCCGGAAACGCCGGCGCACCAGGTTTTCGCCCCAACGGGAGTTTGCCCCCGCCGCATGGGATTTACGGTCGGCCCTCCTTCTCCACGCTGCAGCTTTCTTGGCATTTTGCGGCACGCCCCATCCGTGCGCGTAGAGCGTTCCCATGTCCCTCATTGCGGCGACATCATCCGACGCGGCGGCCTTCCTTAGCCAGGCCAGCGCCTTCGGGTAGTTCCTCGGCACCCCGAGGCCGTAGAGATAGAGGTGGCCAACCGCGCCGATTCCCCGGGCCTCGCCCGCCCGGGCGGCACGCCTGTACCAACGCATCGCTGCCTGGTAACTCTTGGGTACGCCCAAGCCCTCCGCGTAAAGCTTCCCAATCTCGTAGGCCGCGAAGCCTTTCGTTCCAGCCGGGGCGTCCCGGTACAACCCCATTATCTTGTGGATTCTTTGCTTCCCGCTGCTTTCGCCCTGCGTGAAATTGGTTTCGGCCGCAGCGACGCTCGCCTTGTTCACCGCAGCCCGGTGGAACCACTCCCTGGCCTTGCCGGCGCTACGCGGCACGCCCCAACCATGGGCGTAAAGTGTTCCGATGTTCCGCATCGCAATTGCATCCCCTTTGTCAGCCGCCTTACGAAACCAGGCCAGCGCCGTTGAGTAGTTCCTCGGGACGCCCCACCCGTTCATGTATAGGAATCCGATGCTTCCCATCGCCTGCGCGTCACCTGCTTCCGCCGCTTTCCGATACCACTTCATCGCTTTCTGGTAGTTTTTTTGTACGCCTAAACCATCCAGGTAGAGGTACCCGACTGCGATTGTCGCCGCGGTCTCTCCTGCGGCGGAGGCCCTGCGGAACCATCTCATCGCCCTCAGTGCGTCCTTGGGGACGCCCCATCCATTCATGTAGCAATCTCCAATTCCCCACATCGCCTCTGCGTTTTCGTGCTCTGCGCCCCGGCGCAACCAGCGGATCGCTTTGCTGTAGTCTTGCGTGACACCCCAGCCCTTCAGGTAGCAGCTTCCGAGCGCGTACATTGCGCGTGCGTTGCCCTTAGCGGCTGCCCTGCGATATAAGGCAACTGCCTTCGGAAAGCTCTGCGGAACACCCAATCCGTTCCCGTAGGCAACGCCGAGGTCGTATACGGCGGGGATGTCTCCGGAATCAGCCGCCTTCCGCCACCAGTGCAGCGCTTTACGATAGTCGCGCGGGACACCTGTGCCCCGGAAAAACATCACGCCTATGTCGCCCATAGCCCTTGCGTTCCCCATCGCTGCGGACTTGAGCCACAACTCCATTGCCGACTTGTAATTATGCTCCTTGGCTGCGGCCACACCCTGTGTGTAGTCCGCCAGGCCGGCTTCTCGGGCGGCCTGGCTGGCTGGTGCCGCCGCCGGTGCGATCAGTCCCAAGGTTGTTAGCAGCAGCGCAACTCCGATGGGCGCAATCTTGGCGCGAGCGATCTGAGCGGCAGCGGTTCGGGCTCGGACAGCCGCCCCTTCCCCCTGCGATCCGTTAGCTGATATCTTATGTAACATTTCTGGTCACCTCAGTTTCTAAACAATTTTGGGCGGGCATATGCGGAGGCAGGGTAGGCCCACCAACGGGCGCTCAAAATCAACCGCCTGATTTCGGCAATCCACAACATTTGACAATATCTCGGGAAATCGCCATGTTACATAACAATTAACCCCCGCCCGAAAAAATTGCCACGCCCCCATAATAATCGCAAATAATCGCCGGCTCCAAAACTGGCTGGGCCGGCGCAATTAACTGTTTCACTCAACGCCATCTCCGTGTCCTCCCTCGGTTATCTCCGTGGCACTGTTTGGTTTCCCAGAAATACTTCCGGCAGCAGCTTGGGATGGGGGCACCATTGCTTGCAAAATCCGTACCGCGCGCGATCTTTGGAGGCAAGCCATACCGAGTATGATCAATAGCGTCGTTCCGTCAACCAGCTCTACTAACCCGGAACCTTTCTGAAATCTTGTTTCGCGAGCCATGATTAGCAAATCAATTATTGCAAATGAGATGGTGATCCATCCCGCTAGGCGCCACCATCCTGGGTTCGCGCTCAGGCAGCGCGTCACCCAATTTCGGTCCCTATGAGATAATTTGCTCGACCAATCATCCTCTTTTTTCATTGCGAATCATTCCTCGTGTAATTGCTATGGGCTGCTCAGTCGCATCACTTGCTCCAAATTATCAGATTTACACTCCTACTAATGGGATAGTTTGGTCAGAATGCAGTTGGCCCTGGCCAATCATGAGGTCCATGCGGCGGATTCATGTAAGGGCGAGCTTCGCACCAGAAATATTCCGCATTACAAGTAACAAATAAGCACGTTTTGTATTCTGTGCCGGCGATGCTCATTATTGCGGTATAATAACCGTAGCATGTGGAGGTACCAATAACGACTTGCCCCGGCATGGGGTTTGGTTGGCACCGCATTCTTTTTAAACATGCCTGTAAATCTTCATTTGCCGCTTTTCCCGCCTGCCGGTAAGCCCAATCGCATGTAGATTGGCACGAAGCTAATCGCTCGCGGCAGTTTTCCAGGCCCGATGGATCCTTCCTTAAAACCGGGTTCCCTTTAACATACTCATACGAATTAATCCCACCTTCGTAGCCGATCGGATCGCGCTGAATCCAGCGGCCGAGTCCCGGCGAATATGTACGATTCCGCACGTAATACAGTTGCGTTTCCGGATCGTTTCGATTGACCGGGGCGGGGGAGCGGCGGCGTAATGGCGAGGCGTCAGACAATCCGCGAAATCCCGCCCCTCCGAAATTTGCAACGGAGCCTCCGCGTATCTCCTCCGACCTCGTCGTGAGATCAATAGCATCAATCTCATGCGGGGACACGCGCCATTCTGAAGCCGGAACCCCGCCGTGCGAAAACTTTTCATTCAACGCGACCATAAGACGCTTTCCGGACAACTGATTTTTTCAACGCACACATTGTAGGATTCCGGGCTATTAATGCAAAGCAAAATCCGCTTTTATTTTTTCCCAATTATTGGCATGACTTTTTCATAGCCAGCTTTGTGATGAGCTCCCTCCACCACCTCCTGTACCTCTTTGTACGCAAAAACACTCTTCCCTGGTCCTTTTTATTTACGGTTATTTACAAGGAGGACGCGGAGGTATGTTGAGGTGGCAAAGAACCAAGGGTTTCGCCAGCTTCACTCGCCATTTTGGGATTTTGCAATGTCCAATGCTACCACGTTCGCATTCCAATAAAGTGCCGCCCGAACGTGCTAAGCAAATTGTACCACCGCGCCTGCTTTCGCGACCCATTCCAAATCAGTTGAAGTTCTGGGGTCTGTGGTGGTTTCCGCTGCCGAGGTTTTGTATCGCCCGGAATACACGCTGGCCGTGTGACAGAGGAGCGTTCGCGGCCAGTCTGATCAGCCCCCACGCCAAGGCCACAGTTTGCGGGGCCGGCCAAGCCCGGAATTAACTGCGGATGTATTAGAAGGAACCAAAGTCGAAAACGGAGTCAGAGAATCAACCGCCTGGTTCAGGCAATCCACAATGTTGGGCAATATCTCTCCGAACCGCAGGACCTCCGCCATTATAACAACTGTCGTCCCGCAATTCGTTGGGTCACTACACCGGCCCGATTTCGCTCCACCGATTCTTTGCCGTCCTTCAACTACGGATGGGACAACTTCCCGGTTGGCACCGGTTCCCATTCGCCGGAGGATTTATCGAAAAAATAGATGTGCCCTCTATACCGGCATCTTGTGCTTTTTCCAATAAAACGCAATTTGTCGAGCGAAACCCAATTACCATGTAGCAGATAAAGCGGCGGCCCAAGTCGCGGCCTACATTCAATTGAAAATCGCCCCTTCAACCCAAGGTCAACCCAACTTGCCAGGTTCTTTCTTCCGGTGATCAGTGTTGCCGACGGTACGCCGTATCTGCGGCCCCACACCCTATATTCGAAAAACACCCCGGTATCGGCCAAGAGTATCTTTCTCACGCCGTCCGATCGGGAATCCGAGGTAATCACCAGCATCACAGGTTTGTGCCCCTGCCCGATCGGTATACGGTAGGTCCCAGCCGGGAGTTTTCGAATGGTGGCGTTCCCTGAGTGCTGCAAAGATCCCATGGAGTTCAGATAACTTGACCGCTGCTGCAGGCGACATCCGACCAGGTAACCACCAACAAAGGCCAGCGTCACAGCCGCCACGACCATTACCACGCGGAGCATCTTTCTTGAACCCATTACCATTCCCCTTTGTGCGGTCCGCAGATGTCGAGCGCTCGCAACCGCAGTAAGACTACCCTCTCAATATCCCGCACGCTTGACCCAATCATGGACCGCCTCTTGTTCGGCTGGGGGTAAGGTGGTCAAAGAACGGCCACTGTTTATGTTGCTAAGGGCCTCATACAACGGATCTGTCAACGGATTTATACCATTATATTCGTCATAACGCAGGCGCGCATGGACAAAAACCCCGACGTGCGCCAGTTTGCCCAAGGCTTCCACACCCTCACAGAACTCACCGCCCGGAGGAACGTGTTTGGCTGTGTCCACCGCAACTTTCGCCGGGGTTGAATGCCAAATCGGCCACGTCCAGGGTTCGTACCAGTGCCACAAACCCAATGGATCGGTGCCGTTCACCGGATTGCTCATCACAAACTGATACGTGTTGGCACCATTGATATACTGCAACGGATCACGTTGGATCCACCGGCCAAGGGCGGGGTTATAGCCGCGATTCCGCACGTAATACACTTCTGTTTCGGGGTCATATAGGCCTGTCCCGATAACCATAATTACGACACCGTGATCGGGATATCCACAGTAAATAATTTCATTTCCACCGTAGCTCGACTGCACGTCATCATCGGTGAACTCCCGAGGCACCGCTCTTCTCCCGGAGGCCCGTCCCGGCTGGCCGCGAGATTTCGGCTCCTGCCTTAACGCGACGTCAGTTCCCGGGCCGGTGAAAATGGTGGAATTAACATAAGCATCGGCGATTCGCCCAGCGATCAGAAGCTTACCGCGGCGCGCCGGCGAGCAACGGCCAACGGGCAGTGCATCCGTTTCACCACCAAGGAACGGGCGCGCAAAGGGTTTTGCGGCCGCTTGCTTGCGGCGTGCACATTCTTGACACTGGGGCATATTTTCATTTAATGCGACCATACGCTGTCCGCAAAAGACCGCTTATGCAATGGTGATCGTATTGTTTTCTGCTGCCCGCGTCAAAGCAACTCGTTATTTTGCCGCTGCGCGGGGTCTCCAGTCCCCAGCTTTCACCTGGAACTTCCGTTGCGGCATGGACGCATTCCTGCCGCCAAAGCTGAAGGCGGAGGGCGTCAATCTGATCAAGGGCTGGCTGCAGGAAAGCAAAAAGCCATGACCTGAATGAACGGTAAAGTAGTGTACCGGCTTGCCGGTAAAGGCATCATTCGCAATGGCTGGAAGATAATGCGGAACAAGCTGCGACAAGCTGGCCGGATATTGATGGTGCCGCCGCTTGTAAAGAGCCAACGCTATCGACAGCTTTGTGAGCCGGGATCGTGTTCTGGCTTCCTCGCAAAACACGCCGAGCTGCGCGCCGTTTGGCCCGCATACGGAAACCACAATATCCAACGGCTCGAAAAGCGAACGCAGCACGAGATCGGAAAATGAACCGCCACGGACAACCGGGATCACCGCCGCAATGGATCCCGTTATACCCATCCGCTCGTAACCGGAGTAAGCGCGGAACTGTTGATCGGCATGTTGAAGCAGGGCAAGCCTCTTCCGGAAATCGGTAACCGCGGCGGCGGCCACCTCCTGATTGAATAGCCGATTGGTGCTCCGCAGCAGCTTGGCATAGTCAATCGGGAGAAAATACTGCTGAAGGGTTCGGAACGTGGAAGCCCCGAATTCCGCGGTCAGTCCGTCCCGCCGCCTGCGCATCAGACTGTCCAGCGCGACATAACGCGCGTCGTTGAGCATGGCGGGAAGCGCGGAGCGATGAAAGCTGTGATTTACCTGGGTCAATAGGGCGCGCAACTGCAAATCGGAAAGCCGCCCCGAATTGGCCAGCGCCCGGTCCAGCCGCAGCGCGGAAGTCGCGATGGCAATTGCCTGCAGACCGGACATTGTACCGGGGGATTGGGCCATCAACAGGGCCAGCCGATACACATTACGGGCCTCATCTATGGCCGCCGCCGTGTTTCCATTGCCCAGCAGAAACATGGTATCGGCACATGCGAGATTCTGTAACGAAGCGATCATGGGTTGATCCGGACGGAAAATACCCAAAACCGATCCGTCCTGACTGCGAAGCGGAATATAATACCGTGATTTTCTCATGGCCTCTGAAAACAGGCGCAGCACCCGTGCGTTGGCCTTGATCCATTGCGCAAACGATGGAAATTGCCGGGCGGTCCATGGATGTTCCATGATGCGATCTTCCATCCGACTTTCCCGCACCCCCTTCGGCTGGACCTTGCCCGGTTGCGGCAGAGGCAAGGGGTGCTTTTTTATCCACCTCGTGAAGGTGATTAGACTTTTAGAATTTCGGGTAAATGGTGGCATTCCCAATTTGCGCATCACCCACCTGCCGCCGCCGTATTTTGTATTGAAGCATTTCGGCCCGGCGGCTTGAATCAGCGGCGGAAGCGCATTATTTTCCGGTGTAACGCCCCGCCCCTCCATCTGGTCCAGCGCCGCGAGATAATTCACACTGCCGTCTTTTTCTATCGGCCCGGTGAGGCAGGTGGTCCCGTGGCTTATGGGAACTACCTGCCACGCATAAACCCAATATTGGTCTGTTGCAAGCAACAGCACCATAAGCGTAAGTAAGCCAAGGCTCACTTTTTTACGCCGCCGCTCCTGGACCGTGAGATTTTTCTCCAGCGTGTCCCGCATATCGGCGGTTGAATCTGCCGGCCGATATTGGAGAACCGCCCGCCGCAGGAACCAGAACCTTACCGACAAAAACAGCAGCAGCATCCATCCGCAAGCCCGGCCAATGTCGTTCACCGATATGATGTCCATGATAAACGTGCGATACATCGGCGATGTGGGTGGCGGCATTAAGCCCAGCGGCCGGACTAAATACAACAGGGCCAGAAGGCTCAGCAGCCAATAGGCAATGGCCAGAGTCAATCCGCAGTCGCCACCACCATTTATCTGATTTTCTCTGAAGAACCGCCGATAGCTGCGCGCCAGCGGCACCAGCGTAATCAGTGGCAGCACCTGGCTGAGAATCCAAATTGGCACCGGCAGAAGCAACAGCCAGACCAGCCACGGCCAACGCATGCGATACGGTTGTGGAATGACACGCGCCGCCGACCAGAAAACCCAGACACAAAAGGCCACTGCGCCAATCGCGATGAGCAGGGCAATCAGGACCAGCGCATCAGCCATATTAAGGCTCCAGACAATGTTGACCCATCCGGCGATGTATACCGACAAGACTATTGCGCAAAATGTTAGCACTGCGTGAGGGAAGCGTCGAGCAATACACCGAAGCCTTTTTTATGCATCGATGGATGTTTGTCAGGAAAGGACGCTTTAAGTGATATATAATGTCAACTGTTATTGTTTTTTTAAAGGATCGGTGTTTTATGATTCAAGCCAAAGGTTATGCCGTACAGAGTGCCACTTCCCCCCTGGCACTTTTCGCCTTTACCCGCCGGGTGCCCGGCCCCAATGATGTACACATCGAGATTCTCTACTGCGGCATCTGTCACACGGATCTGCATCAATGCCGCAATGACTGGGGTGGTTCGACTTACCC
>DAHXLH010000058.1:0-7774 GCA_027366115.1 Phycisphaerales bacterium | reverse complement strand
AGTATTTCTGTTCCCCGTTATCAGCACAACGATGGGGTTCCGCGGATCGCTGCTGCTTTCCTCCGGATTGGCGGTGCTTGGCGTGGTTGTCACAGCGGTGTTTGTCAAAGAACCCGCGGGTAAATCATTGGAAGAAGCGGGCCGGGAATCCGGATGGGAGCCGACACCACAGGAAATTTCCCGCGAAGCCCTGCGAACCCCGGCGGGTGCCTCGGCGTAATGGATTATTGAGAGCGGAGCAAGTTTCCCCAGGGGCCAGACGTGATTCACGCCTGGCCCCTTTTATGCGCCCGCCATCGCTATACTTAAGGCGGTGCGATATGGCGTGGCCATGGTTTTATGATTTGGCCGTTTCTCCACTGGAAGTTCTGGGATTATCCCGGCGGCGGAAGAATCTCGTGGCCCAGGCTGCGGGCCGAGTTTTAGAAATCGGTGGCGGAACCGGGGTGAATTTATCTCATTACCGCACCAACTGCCGACTGGTTCTCACCGAGCCGGATGAGGCCATGCTCCGCCGTGCCGCCAAGCGGCGCATTCTCGGAGCGCGTACGGCGAGCTTGGTGGCGGCCGATGCGCAGTGCCTGCCGTTCCAGTCCAAAAGTTTTGATGTGGTCGTAGCCACCCGGACGTTCTGTACCATTCCCCAACCGGCGATGGCCTTCCGGGAAGCTCATCGCGTGTTGCGACCCGGTGGAAAGCTGTTGCTGTTGGAACATGTCCGCGCCACAAGCCCATGGATTGCCCGGCTGCAAAATGCGTTAACGCCTTCCTGGCGCATACTCGCCGATGGCTGTCACCTTAATCGCGATACCCTTCGCGTGGCCACGGCCAACGGTTTCCAAGTCGTTCAGAAGCGCCACGCGTTGGACGGGGCCTTGCTGACCGCAACACTCATAGCCAACGAATCCGCCGCTGCGCAGAACGGCAAACAACGTTACCCCGCCGATACCACGCCCATGGCTCCGGGCTTGCCGGCGCCGGGCATTAATTCCGGACGGCCGATGGCGCGATAAATCAATCCGGCGGCCAGAACTTTGGTGCTGCCGAGGCAATTTCGCCCGTCAAAGACATATTTGCCGCGCATCAAGGAGGCAATGTGCGGCCAGTTCTGGGTGATAAATACCGACCAGTCGGTAACAACGGCCACAGCATCCGCACCGCGCGTGCAATCATCTACGCTATTGGCCCATGTTACTTTATCGCCGAGTGTGCGCCGGGCGTTTTCCATGGCCTGCGGATCATACACCCGAACGTTTATCCCGGCGGCCAGCAGGGCGTGAATAACTTCAATGCTGGGGGCTTCACGCATATCATCCGTGTCGGCCTTAAAGGCTAAACCCCAGATAGCTACCTGCGGTTCCGTTACGCCGGCCAGAGCCTTGATAATACGTGTAGCAAAGGCTTTTTTCTGTCGGGCGTTGGCTTTTTCAACACCGCTTAACAAATGCGGCTCCAAGCCAAATTCCTGCATCTGGTGCACCAAGGCAGCGACATCTTTAGGAAAGCATGATCCGCCATAACCCACGCCCGCTTTTAAAAAGGATGGCCCGATGCGCTTGTCCGTGCCGATGCCCACCCGCACCGATTCAATATCCGCCCCGATGGCCAGCGCCAACTGGGAAAGCTCATTAATAAAGCTGATGCGCACCGCCAGCATCGCGTTGGAGGCGAATTTAGTTAATTCCGCGCTTTGCCGACTCATGGAGAAAATGGCATAGCCGCGGTCAATGAGCGGTTGATAAATTTCCCGCAGAACTTCCATGCCGGCATTGGAATTGGCACCGAAGACAATGCGGTCGGGCTGCATGAAGTCCTGAATCGCTGTGCCTTCGCGCAAAAATTCCGGATTGTTGACCACTTCAATGCGGTGCGGACTTTTGGCCACCTGCTGAGCGACAAGTTCTCCGGTACCCGGTGGAACCGTGCTTTTAATGACCAGCGTTTTAGGCCCGTTGGCATGCTTGAGAACATCTTCCACCGCGGCAAATAACATGCTCAGGTCCGCGCCGCCCTTGGGGGATGGCGGCGTGCCTACCGCGATAAACACGCCCTGCGATTCTTTAATCGCCGCCGCGATATCCGTAGTAAAGCTTAGCCGGCCGGAGGAAGCTTCCGCTAAAATTAATTCCGATAAGCCCGGCTCATAAATGGGAACCTTGCCCTGAGACAGCCCCGCGACGCGCTTGGTGTCCACATCTACGCCGATGATCTTATGACCCAGGGCCGCCAAACACGTGCCACTGACCAAGCCGACATACCCACATCCGATAACCGCGATTTTCATAAAAGCTCCAAAATCAGGCGGCCCGGAGGTGCTTACATGACATCCAAGCCCCACCACGCGGGAATAGCTGCACGTGAACAAAACCACAAGTATATTGTTCAACGCCCCGGGCATCACCGGCCGCCCGGAGATTATCGGCAATTTTCGCCATTGTTTTGAATTTGTCCAATGAAATGCAAAATCCGTTAAAATAGCAGGGGCGTGCGTGCGGTACGCGCAGGAGCGATATTTTATGGCTCACGGACCGACGCTAAAAGCGACCGGCTTTAAAATCCGGATTAAAAAAGGATCCCGACCGGTATCGGGATGGTGCTGAAAATGTTTATTGATGAAGCGGAAATTGAAGTGTTTGCGGGCAAAGGGGGCAACGGGTGCGTCTCCATGCGCCGGGAGAAATATATTCCCCTGGGCGGCCCTGACGGCGGTGATGGCGGCAAAGGGGGCAGCGTCTATCTGGAAGCAACCGAGGGTGTGGAAACTCTGCTGGATATGGTTGGGCGGCATCATTGGCGCGCGGGCAACGGCGAAAACGGTCAGGGCAAGAAAAAGGCCGGCAGCGATGGCAACGATCTGGTGATTCGTCTGCCGGCGGGAACAATGGTCTATGACGCGATGACCGGCTTACTGCTGGTGGACTTGGTGCCGGTGGGAAAACGGGCTTTGGTGGCCCGCGGCGGAAAGGGTGGACGGGGCAATTTGCAATTTACTTCGTCGGTGCGGCAGGCACCGGATTTTGCGGAACCGGGGGAATTGGGGCAGAATCGAAAATTAAAATTCCAACTCAAGCTCATTGCGGATGTCGGCTTGATCGGCAAACCCAATGCCGGTAAATCTACGCTGCTGTCACGGTTATCCGCAGCGCGGCCAAAAATCGCGGATTATCCTTTTACCACCCTTAAACCGCAGTTGGGCATTGCGGAACTCGATATGGAACGCCGCCTGGTGCTGGCCGATATTCCAGGCTTGATTGAAGGTGCCTCGGAAGGGGCGGGACTGGGATTGGATTTTCTCCGGCATATTGAGCGCACGCGCGTGCTGGTGCACTTATTAGATATGGTTCCCATGGATGAAACAGCCCCCATCGACAGCTACCGCGCCATACGCGAAGAGCTTCTGGCCTACAGCCCCAAACTGGCGGCCAAACCGGAAATTCTGGTCGCTAATAAAATGGACCTCACCGGCGCGCCGGAAGCACTGGCGGATTTGCGCACAGCGTTGCCCGGAAAACAGATTCTGGCGGTCAGCGCCGCCACCGGCACCGGCCTGCGGCCATTGCTGGAAGATTTGTGGCAGCTTATTATTGCCACGCCCGCCGGCGAAGCGTTTGAAGAAGCGCCGCCGATGATCGCGGTAAATCTGGATCGTGTGCGGGAATCTTCCGCCAAACTGGCCGAAGCGCAGTTGGCGGCGGAAGTGGAAGCGATCAAAGCGGATGATGTTCGCAAGGGCAAGTACTATCGGCGTACCAAGGCGGATCGAACCAGAGACCGCAATAAAAAGAGACTTTCATAACAGCACGGAGCCTGATTGTGAGCGTGATTGCCATTGATATAGGAAATACCCGCATTGGCGTGGGATTATTTACCGCCGGGAAAAGCGCCGACCCGGCCCTGCGGTTTAATCATTCAGATATTCAATCTGAGATGTTGGCGTATCTTGAGAAACTCTCCACCGGCGTAACCGATGGCGGGCGGCGGCCCGATGGGGTGGTGCTGGCCAGTGTCGCACCGGAATGGACTGACCGTGTGGCGGAACTCATCAGCAACCGCTGCTCAATGACGCCGGAAATTGTGGGTACGGATCTGAAAATTCCCGTGCAAACCAATCTCAGCGATGACTCCACCGTGGGTGTGGACCGTCTGCTGGGAGCACTGTGCGCGTATGTGAATACCGAGCAGGCCTGCGCCATTATCAGTGCGGGAACGGCTTTGGTGGTGGATTGTATTGATGATGCGGGGACATTTCTTGGCGGAGCCATTGCTCCGGGCCTGGCGCTGGCGGCCAAGGCCATGCACACGGGCACTGCGCAACTGCCCATGGCGAATCTGGATTTGCCGCAGGAACCCTTTGGCCGCGACACCATGGAAGCACTGAATCTCGGGGCTTATGCCGCCATCCGCGGCGCTGCAGCCTATCTTCTGGAACGCTACGCGGAAAAGCTTGGTCATTGGCCGCATGTGGTAGGCACCGGCGGTGATGCGATGCGCGTGTTCGGCAACAGCGGCCTGGTGGATTCGTTTATTCCCGATCTGGTGCTGCAAGGTGCCGCATTGGTCTGGGAACATCATCATGGGGAAGATCCCACAGGCTAAGCACCCCGCCGGGGCTTGCTGGGCAACGTACCGAAAGGGGCGCCCAGTCTGGCAAAACCGAAGGAGAACCTGACAAGCCGGTCCATAGAGGGATCACGACCACGACCGGGGTGCGTAGAAATCAAAAATAAATCTTAAAAATTAACTCGACGGTATTTACGACCCGGTTAATATACGGTACGATTCCGAGTCTCAAATCATGGTTCGCCCTGGTGCGGACGATGCAGGAGTGACGCGATGAGCCGATGGGCGGCAATATTGTTATTGGTTGTGTTTTTCGGGGCCGCTTCACGCGCGACTGCGGCTACGGTGAAGCTGCAAACGGTGTCCGCAGCGACGCTTTCTGCGCGGGGCAACCGGTGGAATGCAGCCATTGCGGGGTTCACCAATTCAACTTACCAGGCGGTTAAGGCGGATTTATTTGTCCGTCTGGACCGGATGTCCAATGTGGAATTTGTAGAGCCGATCTGGCTGCCGGCCCGCAGCGATGAAACCATTTCCCTGCCCGTGTTCTGCCCTTTTCCGCGAGCCGGCAAAAAAGTCCTTGACTACACCGCCTGGCTGGCCACCGGCGCGTCAGGTCATATTATCGCGCGAAACACTGGAAGCATGTTTACTCCCGCGGCGCGCTACGCAACCATGGCCGTGACGGATGGCAATGATCAGACCACGGCTGACCTTGCCGTGCAAATGCGCAAACAGGAAGGGCTTACATCCGTTATTGCCTACACCGATGCATCCCACATGCCCTATGTGCCATCGGAATATGACGGCGTCTACGCGCTTTTTGCGGCCCGGCGGCACATGGCGCTGTCCGGCCCGCAACGCAATGCTCTACGCCGCTGGCTGGTCTCCGGGGGGCGGCTATGGATTCAGTCGCAAAGAGTCAGCGATCACTTTGGTCGTGCGTTATTAGGTCCCGCTTGGACGATTGTAAAAGTCGGGCAGACCCATACGGCCACACTGCATTTTTCCGGGCGGGGAATGCAAAATTCCGTTCTGCATTTGAAAAAAGCGATACACATGGTGTATCTCCTGGCTCCAGGATATACCACCCTGGCAAAAGTCAACGGATGGCCGGCGGTTATGGTGCGGCGTGTCGGGCTGGGACGCGTATATATTTGCGCGGTCAACGGTCGCGGAATGCTCAATAAAACTAAAATGGGCGGTGCCGTGCTTTGGCCGATTGTCCGAAATTTTTATTCTTCCGGCGGGATCCATATCCCAGGAGCTATTCTCAAGCACAACGCCAGCTCGCAAATTGGGTATCGCATTTCCGGTCGCATGATTATCGGGGTGGTGCTGGTGGGGTTGACGGTTCTGCTGCTACTGGCGGCTTTTGTACTGGGGCGCAAGGACAAGCTGGAGCGGCTGGCACCGGCGGCCATCGCGTTGGCGGTTGTGGCGGGTGTCATTCTAATCATCAATGGCAAGCTCAACCGCGGGCGGGTCAAGTTGACGCTTTCATCGTATCAAATCGCCTGTGCCGCACCCGACCAGCATTTGCTGGCGATCAGCGGGTTTGCCTCCATTTTTTCGCCTAAGGCCCAGGCGGCGGAACTTACGACGTCCTCGGGGCTTCAATTGAATCCCAAGACCAGTTTCGCCAAGCAGTCCAGTGCGCGCGTAGCGTCACAAAACAATCAGAAATTCCAATGGCAAAATATACAGTTGCCTTCCGGTGCTGCCATTGATATTCCATTTACCAGCACCCATGCCAACCGCCTGATTCAACCGGTTGTCGGACGGTTCGGTCCGGCGGGCCTGGAGATTTCCGGGCAGGAAACATTATTAGCAAATTTGCGGGATATGGCCATTGCGGCACCACGCGGGGCGCTGGCCTTGGCGCGCGCCGGAAGTGGAACCCGTCTTGCCGGCCCAGCGCAAATTCTGCCCGCCGGTCAATTTATCCAGTCTTCCTTTTTAACCCGCAGTCAGCAAAACCATAACACCATTGAAGCACGGTTGTATAAAACCGGTGGTCCCGCTGAACCCGCGCTGTTGGGCTGGCCGAATGCCGCCATGCCGCTGCTGCATCTGACGCATAACCCCGTACGCATGAACCAGACCTTGCTGGTTATGCCCCTGGAAATGCGGGCCACCGCAGCCGGCACGCACGTGGAACTGCCTTGGCCCTATCTGCCGTACCGGTTGGTTCCTGGTTCCGGGCAACATGCTCCAGCTCCAGTCTATAACACGCGCAAGCATCGCTGGCTGAAGAATCTGTCCTCCCCGGCGAATATATTTTTGCGTTTTCAATTGCCCCGGCAAGTGCTGCCGCTGAAATTAACCAGCGCTGTATTAACGATTAAACTCAGTGCTCCGGGACGCCCCGTTTCAGTGTTGGCGTCTGAAAAAGGCAAATGGGTGACGGTCAGCAGCTCAAGCAACGGTAGCACGATGGTTCTTCATCTCACGCCTGCGGCATTGTCCGCGATCGGCCCGGCGGGGGGATGGAAGTGCGAGATTATTGTCGGGGGTACCATTGACCCCAGCAGCACATGGCATGTGACAACGGTCCGTTTAACGGCAGCGGGTACGGTACAATAAGCCCCATGGCGGAATTGTAAGTTCCCAATCATACAGGAATGTTTATGAGCGAAGCACCGGTTGTGGAAACAGTGGAATTGACCAAGGTCTACGGTGAATTTACCGCGCTTGATCATTTAAGCATTCGCCTGGAAAAAGGGCAGATACTCGGTTTCATCGGGCCTAATGGCGCCGGCAAAACCACCACAATTAAAATTCTCGTCGGATTAATCCGTCCTACCAGCGGAAAAGCGTCCATCGGCGGTGTGGATTGCACGTCCGATGCGCGAAAAATCAAGCATCTGGTCGGGTATATGCCTGATACATTTGGATCCTATGACAACATGCGCGTGCGGGAATATCTGGATTTCTTCGGGGCGGCATTCAAAATTCCCCGCAAACAACGGCAAGACCGAATCAATGCGTCGCTGGCTATTACCGGTGCGACCCACATGGCGGATTTGTATGTTGAAAGCCTTTCCCATGGTATGAAACAACGCGTGGCCATCGCCCGAACCCTCCTGCATGACCCACCGGTCCTGATTCTCGATGAGCCGGCCAACGGCTTGGACCCCGCCGCACGTGTGGAGATGCGGGAAATTCTCCTGAACCTGGCGCAAAGAGGCAAAACGCTTATTGTCACGAGCCA
>DAHXLH010000043.1:0-11066 GCA_027366115.1 Phycisphaerales bacterium | reverse complement strand
AATAGACCGATCCTTTATCCGCGATATGATGGATGACCCCAAAGATCTCGCGGTCGTGGATACCATTGTCGATCTGGCGGACAACTTGCAATTACGCACCATTGCCGAAGGCGTGGAAAAAATTGAACAAGTGACGCTGCTTAAGCTGCTGGGTTGCCATGCCATGCAGGGCTATTACTTCAGCCCGCCGGTACCGGCCGACCAATTCGCGCAGTTTTTGCTTACGGATCGCCGCTTGGAAGATGTTACGCCAGCTCGACAATGGTATCCACGACCGCGAGATCTTTGGGGTCATCCATCATATCGCGGATAAAGGATCGGTCTATTTTCAACGTGTCAATGGGGAAACGCGTGAGGTAACTTAAACTGGAGTATCCGGTGCCAAAATCATCCAGCGAAAAGCGAATGCCCAGTTTCTTAATTTCCTGCATGCGATCGCGCAACGCATCGGTCTGTTGCATCAATGTTCCTTCGGTGATTTCCAGTTCCAGCAGTGACGGATCGACACCTGTTTCCTTGAGAATGGTGCGAACGGTCGCTTCCAGTGAGGCCTCGCGGCATTGCAGGGCAGAAAGATTTACTGCAATAGGAACCACAGGCAGACCCGCAAGCTGCCATCGCCGATTTTGTTCGCACGCGGTGCGCATGACCCATTCGCCTAGAATGAGTATCAACCCTTTTTCCTCCGCCAGGGGAATAAAACGCAAGGGAGAAATCAGTCCGCGTTCCGGATGCAGCCAGCGAATCAGGGCTTCGGCGCTTACTATCCGCCCGGTCTGAAGATTTATCACGGGCTGATAATGCAGCACAAACTGATCCAGCCGAATCGCTTCGCGCAGGTCATTTTCCAGCCGTATGGATTCCACCGCGGCTTCGTGCATTTCAGGCGTATGGAACGTCGCACGATTGCGCCCCTCTTTCTTCACTTCATAAAGCGCTTCATCGGCGGTCCGTAGCAGCACGCCGCTATCTTTACCATCTCGCGGGAATACGCTCATGCCGATGCTGCATGTAATATGGAAGGTGTGACCTGCTATGACAAACGGTACGTTCATGGCGTCAATAATTTTCTGGGAGACCACCGCCACATCCGCCGGCGACTGCGGATCGGTTATCAGAACAATAAATTCGTCCCCGCCCAAACGGGCCAGAGTGTCTTCCGCGCGCAACGCACTGCGGATGCGCATGGCCGCGCCTTGCAGAAGTTCATCGCCAAAATCGTGGCCGAGGGTATCATTGACCGTTTTGAAGTTATCCAGATCCAGAAAGAGTATGCCCACGAGACTGTCCCGGCGCTGGGCCTCCCGAATCGACTGTTCAATGCGGTCGATTAACAGCGTGCGATTAGGCAGCCCCGTCAGAGCGTCATGAAAGGCCAAATAGTGTATGCGCTCTTCCGCGGCCTTACGCTCGCTGACGTCCCGGAAAATGCTTAATATCAAATGGCGGCCTTGCAGGTCCACACGCGATTCGACGGCATCGGCCGGAAAAGTGCGTTGATCTTTGCGGAGAATGGTGACATTAGAATCGACCGTTCGACCGGTAAGCAGGATTTTAACAAATCGGGCCAAGATCTCTGTGTGCTGGTGCTTTGGAAACAGGGCCGTCGCGGGCATGCGCAAAAGCTCTTCGCGGGAATATCCCAATTGATCCTGCGCCCGACGGTTGGCTTCAATAATCCGCCCGTCACTTTCCGACAGAATGATCGCATCGCCGGCAGCCTCCATGACAACGTGGTAACGCTGCTCGGAATCGCGCAGGGCCTGATCGGACGCCTTGCGGAAATCTTCGCGTGCTCTATCTTCAATCGCAAACGATACGCCATTGGAAATTTCCGTCAGCAAATCCGTGAACTGGGCGTCAAATCGTTCTGCCGTGGAACAATAGATCACCAGAGCGCCTACGACCGCGCCGTGGCGGACCAGCGGAAATGCGGCCGCTGATTTAAGGCCCGCGTGAACGGCCTGGATTTCCCATGCGCGCGAAGGGGATAAAAAATCCAACCGATTTATGATGACTGGTTTTCCCGTTGTTATGCAATTATCTAGAGGCTGACAATCGGCAGGTAATGAATTATCATCGCCCGATACGATGCGATTCAAATAGGTTTTCACGGCCGGGCCGGCGCTGGCGGCCGGGACCAGATGGCGGTTGGCGGAATCAAGCGTGACAATTGCCGCGAGATCAAAATGCCCCATTCGCACAACAATTTTGCATACCTCTGAAAAAAGTTCTTCCTGGCGGCAATGATGCGCGATGAGTTGGTTGGTCTGGCTAAGGGCATCATACAAATCGCGTATCTGGCGAACCCGTCCCTCGGCGGTGGTGCGTTCCAGGATCGCACCGATTAACGACCGATACATGGAGATAAATAAAAACGCCATGATTGCGGCCACTACAATCGTTATGCACAGGTTGACCGTCAGCCAGAATCGCAAGTTAGAAAGTCTGGCGGAGAACATGGATTGTAGCCAGTGCATGGCCAGGGTTGATGTGCTGGAAATATTATCCGCAATTTTGTCAGCAAGAACAAGTAGTCGGAGCCGCGTGTCCGAGTCGAGGATACCAGGCTTGTCCGAAAGTCGCATGAGATTTTGGCTAAGTACCGAAAGCTGGGATATATTAGAGTTCATTAGTGTCAGGAAATCGGGACTTGTTTGCACCGGAAATTGCAGGTTGTGCCGAAGGGATCTTATTTCTCCCCAGTGAAGACGCTCAATCAGGTTGTGGATGCGTTTACTTTGTGCGAATGTCTGCGCGCGGGTCCGCGGATTTTCTAGTAGTACCATGCGCAGCTTGCCAATGTCGGAAAGCGCATCTGGAATTTGCTTGCGCACAATATCTATCACGCCAAGCGTCGACGGATCGTGATCATGCCGCAGTTGAGCGTAATCGGAGGCGACCAAAGCGATATTCCAAATATGCGATAGCTCACGCGTGTACTGTGGAATTAAGCGTCGTGGCGGAAGCTTACTGTCCGCGGATTTCAACTTGTACCAGTTCTTAATGACGGGCTTCCATAATCCTTTTACGTGTAATGCATCCGACAGATTGCGGTTTTGTCGCCCAATATTCGCCACCAGATAGTCAATTTCATCGCCGGTGGTTGTTTTTGCTCCGGAGGCTATGAATTCATGCCGATCCGTAGCGACAACGGCCTGTTCATGCGTCTGAATGAGAGTCATTAATTTTGTGATCGATTGGCTGTAGCGTGCCCACGTGGATTCCAATTGCACAGTGTGTATTTTGCTGGTCTGTGAGTCGTACAGTTGATAAAGCGGAATCGCAACGGTCAGCAAAAGCGCAAAACCTACTATGGCGAATTTCGTGGGGTGTTTCAGCCGCTGCATAAAGGCTGTTAATGGATCGCTCATGCCTGAATGAACCTCATTCCCTTCTGCATCCGAATCCGATGGCTCAATGGGAAAGCCGCCAAAATTCACGCTCAGCAGTAACGCGAATCCGGGGTTCCCACCGACGGATTGCTCGCCACTATCGATAGCGAAGCGGCGATAACCGCACCTGAATCCCATCGCCACTACCATTATCGGCAATATCGCCCACAATCTGCATTCTCGACCTATAAGATAATCGTGGTTCACGGGCTGATAAGCGACATATTATCTCTAAACCCGCGAAAAATGCGTTCCAAAGCTCCCCTTCAGGGCGGGGTCTACCGGTTATTTCATTAGTGTCGAACATGACAACAGATAGTGCAAAATAAAGATTTCAAATGACAATTTGACATCTGTCGCTTTTGCGTCTATACTTCCGCCAAATGATTCTCCGGGAAGTACCGGGGAGGCTAGTGATGGCAGGGTATTTCGCTAAGGGGATGAAGCTGTTTCCCGCCCGAATTAAATTCTTAACGTCTATCCGAAGACCGAAGGCCATTTCTTGGCACCTGGCACTGTTGGCGCTAAGTGTGGCTGTTCCGGCAGGTTGCTCCTTTGAGCCACCCCTGAAGGTCCCACCGGCTCCGATCGTAAAATCCTACACTTCCGGCGCTGTGCCGAAGAAAATTCCCGCTATCTCCGGGGTAGGGGCGGCGGGTCAGGCACAGGCATTTGCCTACGGTGCGAAGGTGGAAGCCCGCTGGTGGAAACTTTATAACTCCGGGGCCATTGATTCGCTCGTGCATCGCGCTATCGTAAATAGTCCGACCTTGGCAGCAGCGGCCGCGACATTGCAAGAAGCCCATCAGAATCTTAAATCCGTTGAGGGCGTTTTCTTCCCACAGGTAGGGTTGTCTCCGACTGCCGAAAGGCAGCGGCAAAGTGGGGCTGGTTTTGGCGGCCCGACGCGAACATATTCCTTGTATACCGGCGTGCTACAGGTCAGCTATGATCCGGATATATTTGGCCTCAATCGCATTGTCATGCACTCCTACAAAGCGCAGGAAGACCAGCAACGATATGCCCTGCAGGAAGCCTATTTGACCTTGGAAGGCAATACGGTTACGACAGCCATTCAAGTTGCCTCGCTGGAATCACGCGTTAAGACCACGAAATCCCTGGTGCGCAATGAAATCAATATTTTGAAAATTATCCGACAACAGTATCATCTGGGGGCTGTAACCTACTTGGATGTGGTCAATCAGGAAAGCCAGGTTGCCGCTACCCAGGCCACGCTGCCTCCCCTGGAACAGTCGCTTTCAGCGGCGCGCCATGCACTGGCCGTATTGCTGGGACGAATCCCTTCGCAGGCGCACATTCCAAGTTTGAATTTAGACCTGTTGAAATTGCCGGCCGCTTTGCCCGTATCGATGCCATCGACCTTGGTGCACCAGCGCCCGGATATTTTATCGGCCGAGGCCCAGTTGAGGGCTGGCGACGCTCAAGTAGGCGAAGCGGTGGCAAAAATGTATCCGTTGATTCAAATTACAGGAGATATTGGATTTGAAAATGGGAGAATCGCCAATTTCTTCGACGCTTCCAGCCTGATATGGTCGGTTGCGGGCAGCCTGACGCAGACAATTTTTGACGGCGGTACTCTGGAGGCCAACAAGCGCGCCGCGAAGGCCGCACTTCGGGCGGTCGTCGCCGACTATAAAATCACGATTCTCAATGATTTTGCGCAGGTAGCCAATGCCCTTCGCGCCGTACAAAATGACGCTCGAACATTAAAATATGAACAACAGGCCTATGTCTCGGCGCTTAGCGCGTATAAACTGGCACGCTGGGAATATAAGGCTGGTTCGGTGGATTACACCACCCTGTTGACGGCGCAGGTACAGTATCAGCAGTCGCGCCTGGCGGTAGTTACCGCACAGTCCCAGCGTTATGAGGACACGGCCGCTTTATTCGTGGCTATGGGTGGGGGCTGGTGGCCAAAACAGTACAGAACCGTTCACAAGCATTCGGTGGTTGAAGTTTCCAAAACCCAGACGACCCGGCCTGCGACAACGCAGCCGATGGTTGGAAAGTAAAGCGGAGGTCCGCAACGATTATGGCAAAACGTGTTATTATTTCTCTGATTGTGCTGGTAGTTTTTCTGGCGGTAATCATCGGTTTGTTTGAATTCAAATTGATGGTGAACAGAAAAATCGCCTATGCCATTGCGCACATGCCCATCCCGCCGGTGACGGTCTCAACGGGAACTGTGAAATCGCTGACGGTGCCCCAGGCCATTCACATCGTAGGCAGCCTCTCCGCCGTTCAGGGCGTACAAATCTCGGCTCAGATTTCCGGAAATGTCACCGCCATCTATTTTCATTCCGGTCAGATGATCAAAGCCGGCCAAAAGCTCGTGCAGATTGATAACACCACGCAGTTGGCGCAGTTGAAAGCCGACTTGGCCGCCGAGTCGCTGGCGAAAACCAATTTAACCCGGACGGAAAATCTTATTAAACACCGCGCTGCGGCGCAGGCCACGCTGGATTCCAATCAGGCCGCGCTTTTACAATCCAAGGCTCTGGTGGCCGGGGATCGCGCCACGCTCAATAAACTAGCGATTACCGCGCCGTTTACCGGCTATCTGGGCATACGACAGGTGAGCTTGGGCCAATATGTGTCGCCAGGCTCCCCGATTGTGACTCTTAACACGTGGCACCCGTTGTACTTGGATTTTTCAATTCCACAGAATGAACTTGCGGAAGTACATATTGGACAGACTGTGAGGCTCAAGGTGGATGCTTACGCTGGCCAGGTGTTTACCGGGAAAGTTGAAGCTCTATCCTCACAAGTCGATGTTGCGTCCCGCAACATTCAAGTGCAGGCTGTCCTGCCAAATAAGCGACTTCTGCTGAAGCCTGGTTTATTCGGCCGCGTTACGTTGCTTACTGGTGTAAACACTAAATCACTGGCGGTCAATGCCGATGCCATTACGTATAACACCTTCGGCGACTATGTTTATGTCATCCATAAAACCATGAAAGCCGGCAAACAGACGTTGACCGTCGCGTCCGCGCTGGTTAAGACTGGCAATCCCATTGGCAATGACGTTGTTGTGACGTCCGGACTTAAGGCCGGCGAAGTGGTTGTGACCGCCGGTCAGGTGAAGCTGCACCCCGGCGCGGTGGTCGCGGTGAATAACACAATAAAACCATAAGGCAAGGCACGAATTTAAATGAAATTCACGGATTTGTTTATCAAGCGTTGGGTGTTGGCCAGCGCTATCAATCTCATCATTCTGGTGTTGGGCTTGCGCGCATGGATGAGCATGACCACGCAGGAATACCCTACGATTACCAGTACGATTGTCACGGTTACCACTTCGTACCCCGGAGCCGACCCCGCACAGGTTCAGGCGTATATCACCTCGCGGCTCGAGCAGGCTGTCGCCCAGGCTCCAAACATTGATTACATGACGACATCGAGTTCGGAAAGTACGTCGACCATTACCTGTAACATGGTGTTGAATTCCGACCCCAATGCGGCTGTGGCCCAAATTCTGGCCAAGGTGCAGCAGGTGGCCAGTCAGTTGCCGCCCGCCAGTCAGGCCCCGGTCATTAACGAAGAAGTCGGAGATGCCAGAGCTTTAATGTATCTGGCATTTGCCAGTAAGACCATGAACCAGCAGCAAATCGATGATTATCTGCTGCGGGTGGTTCAGCCCAAAATTCAGTCGCTTCCCGGCGTCAGTCAGGCGCAGATTTTACCCTCCGGCACCGGTTCCAGCGGCAACAGTTTCGCTCTACGGGTTTGGCTTAAGCCGGCCAAACTCGCAGCCCTTGGACTTACACCGGCCGATGTTTCAACGGCATTGACCAGTAATAATTTCGTTTCCGCGATTGGTCGGATTCGCGGAAAAAATATTGCGGAAGTCATCACCGCCAATACCTCCATCAGCAATCTTTCCGAATTTCGAAACCTCGTGGTCAAATATGTCAATGCTGTTCCCATTCGACTTAAAGATGTGGCCGATGTGCAACTTGGAGCGCAGAATTACAATCAAAGCGTGTTCATGAGCGGGGTCCCGGCGACATTCATTGGCGTATTTCCATCGCCTTCTGCCAACAGTCTTACCCTTGGCCACGAAGTGCACACCGCCCTGCGGCAGATCGAAGCGAATCTGCCTGCGGGTCTTCATGCCGCAGTTCCCTATGATGGCACGGTTTACATTAAAGCCGCCATTTCGGAAGTCGAACACACGCTGTTGATCACGCTGGGCATTGTCGTATTGGTTATTTTTCTTTTCCTGGGGTCCGTCCGCTCGCTATTAATTCCGGCGGTGGCAATTCCATTGTCCATCATCGGTGCCGGGATTCTGATGATCGCTTTTGGTTTCACCATCAATTTGCTGACCCTTCTGGCGATTATCCTGGCGATCGGTCTGGTGGTGGATGACGCAATTATTATCGTCGAAAATATCCACCGCCATGTGGATGAGGGCCTAACGCCCGTGCGCGCCGCGATATTAGGCGCTCGGGAACTTGCCGGCCCGATTCTTATTATGTCCACAAGCCTTGCCGCGGTTTTCGCACCGATCGGATTTATGGGCGGCTTAACCGGAAGTCTGTTTACCGAATTCGCATTTACTCTTGTTTTCACAGTGTTCATGTCGATGATTGTCGCATTAACACTTTCTCCCATGCTTAGCAGTAGAGCACTTAAACCAACCTCGGAGCATGGGCTGGTTCATTTTCTTGACATGCTGTTTATGAAGTTGCGCCGCGGGTATGAACGCTCGTTGCATACCATTTTAGCTTTTCGCTGGCTGGTGTTGATTATGGCATTGGTACTGTTTGTAAGTATTCCATTTATGCTTATGGAAAGCCAGAGCGAACTGGCACCGACCGAAGACCAGGGCATTTTATTTTTCTCCGGAATTGGCCCTCCAACGGCGACGCTGCATTACATGACCGCTTATGCGACACAAATTCGAAAAATCTGTCAGAGTTTTCCGGAAACACAACAGGTATTCCAGATTAACGGATTTTCCCCCTTGACTCCCGGCTACAATGGTTTAATCGGGGGCATGTTGCTGAAACCCTGGTCCGAGCGAACAGTTACGCAGATGCAGCTTACCGCGCCATTTCAGCAGAAGCTGTCGAAGGTCGCTGGTTTGCAAACCACCGATTTTCCCTTGCCCTCCATTCCGGGGGCGCCATTTGGTCTGCCAGTACAGTTTGTTGTTACGTCCACCAGGGGATATAAAGACTTGGATCAGGCAGCCGCAAAAATCATCGCTGCAGCCGAAAAAAGTGGAAAATTCTTATTTGTTGAGAAGGATTTAAGATACGATGCGCCGCAGGTGAAATTAACAATTAATCACAATCTGGTCGCGGCACTGGGACTTAACAATAGCGATCTGGCGGCAGATCTGCAGCCCCTGCTCGGCGGAAATTACGTCAACCGCTTTGATTTGCAGGGCCACACCTACAAGGTTATTCCCCAGCTTCAGGATAATCTGCGCGCTACGGCCTCCATGCTGAAACGCATTTATATCCAGACTGCCGGCGGCCAAATGGTCCCGCTTTCCACCGTGGTGACGATCCATCATCTCGTTGAGCCGGAATTTTTACCGCAGTTTCAACAACTTAATTCTGTGACCATTTCCGCTGTTCCGGCACCGGGCACCAGCATGGGCAGTGCGTTGGCCTATTTGCATTCCACCCTTCAATCGCTATTTCCCACCGGTTACGCGGCGCACTATGCCGGAGAGTCCCGGCAGTTTGAGCAGCAGGGAAATGCCATCTACATCACTTTTATCCTGGCCATTATTCTTATTTTCCTGCTCATGGCGGCACAGTTTGAAAGCTTCCGTGATCCATTAATTGTTATGTTCACCGTTCCGATGTCGATCTTTGGTGCAGCCCTGTTCATGTTCATCGGTGTGGCGAAGTTAAATATTTATACCGAAGTCGGGCTGATTACCCTGATCGGATTAATTACCAAGCAGGGTATTCTTATTGTGGAATTCGCCAACAGGCTTCAGGAGAATGAGGGCATGTCTATCTATGAAGCCATCATCCATGCCTCCGCCGTCCGATTGCGGCCCATTCTCATGACAACCGGGGCCATGGTGCTTGGCGTAGTGCCTCTTTTAGTCGCGTCGGGGGCCGGAGCAGTCAGCCGATTTGATATGGGTTTGATGATCGCCAGCGGTCTTTCCATCGGCTGTCTGTTCTCGCTTTATGTGATCCCCGTGGTCTATACGTTTGTCGCCAGCCGCAAGGAAAAAATTGAACCCACCGCCGAGGAAGCGCACGGCGGCGTGGCGCATTAGCGGGCGACTCACATCGGCGGCTGATCGGTATGCGGGGTGTTGAGTCCTTGGGCCTATAGGAGCCTGTCCGAGTAATCGCCGGGTTGCAATCCCGGCCATTACTTGGACAGGCTCCTATAGGGCAAGACGTGAGAATCAGGCTTCATGAGCAGTGAATTCCAGTTCATCAGGAGTTGCTATTTGAGCCGCCGCCAGCGGCAGTATTTTTCCCTGCCGCGGTTGAATTCCCCAGAGATGCCGCACCATGAAATCCCGCACCTGACGCCACGTATACTGCCAATGATACCCCGCCGCGCCATGATGTCCCGGCGGGACAAATAAAAACTCAAAATCCTTATTAGCTTTTTCCAGCGCATTAATCACCTGCATCGTGCAGCACGGATCCACGTTATGATCCATCCCGCCCGCGATTAACTGCAATTTACCCGTGAGCTTATGAGCATTCGTAACATTGGATTGCTGTGCGTACCACGGACCGACGGGCCAACTCATCCATTGTTCGTTCCACCAGATTTTATCCACACGGTTATCATGACAGCCGCTGTTGGCCGATGCGACTTTATAAAAATCACCGAAGGCCAGTAATGCCCGCAACGCGCTTTGTCCACCGGCCGAGGTTCCATAAATTCCCGTTCGCGCCAGGTCCATTTGCGGACAAACACTTTTCTTCGCTGCCTTTATCCACAAAATTCGATCGGGAAATCCGGAATCTCCCAGATTTTTCCAGCATACATCGTGAAATGCTTTCGAGCGGTGCGACGTCCCCATGCCATCAATCTGCACCACGATAAAGCCGATTTCCGCCATGGTTTGCGGCCAATGAAATGGCTTAAACGCTTTCGGCACGAAGGCGCTTTGCGGCCCGGCATAAATATGTTCAATGACTGGATATTGCCTTCGCGGATCGAAGTGGGTGGGGCGGTATATCACCCCGTAGATATCCGTTGTGCCATCGCGCCCTTTAGCGACAAATGGCTGCGGCAACGGCAGGCCCGTCTTATGCAATTCCACTATGTCCGCCCGCTCCAGCTCGCGCAACATTGCTCCGGTTTCCGCACTACGCAATTCAATCACCGGTGCCGCATTTACCCGCGACCACGTATCAATACAGAAGCGGTGGCCGGGCGAAAATTCGACTGTGTGCATACCATTGGCTGTCGTGAGATGCGTCAGGCCCGATCCGTCGAAATTAACCCGGCAATAATGCACAAAATACGGATCCTGATCCGGGAATATTCCTCCGGCTTGAAACCATACCTGCCGCTTTACCGGGTCCACGTGCTCCACGTGCCGTACAACCCATGGGCCTGAAGTTATGCGATGGCGCACGGTGCCGTGGTGCAAATCAATTAAATATAAATGATTCCATCCGTCGCGTTCCGACATCCAGATCATTT
>DAHXLH010000020.1:0-12740 GCA_027366115.1 Phycisphaerales bacterium | reverse complement strand
CCGGTCGAAAACAAAAATATAGAACGATTCTTCGTAATTATGGTGGTGCGCACATAAAGTGACACTATACGAGCATCGCATTTCCGAAGCTTGTGGGGAGATAAATTTGTAGCCATCCCTCATTATTTTAAATCAATGGCGTATAAAATTGCTTGATTTCTATCAAAATGCGGACCGGAGGAAGGGAATCGCAATAGCCATTAAATCCGCGACAAATGGTAACCAATAATTGTGCGCACGAAAATGCTGGCAACAGATTAAATAAAAATTAGAAAATCGTTGATTTTGTACTTGACATGTGCGCCAACGTGTTGTACACTATTATCAGAATAAGTAATTCGGCTTTTTGGGCGGTTGTCTGTTCGCCATTCATTTTGAAAAAGCCGGGGTAGATTTGTCCGCACCGCAGTGTCTCCTCTGGGCATTGCGTGGCGGAAGAGTTCATTGAGAGTTTTTGAAAAGTTTGCAGTGTCCGCTTCATTTGCAATTCGGTGTGTTGCCGGAGGCGAATAATGGAGCAAGCTATTTTTTAAGGAGTGAGAACTATGATTCTCAAATCAAACGGTTCACTATTGGCAGCGGCGGCATTATTCGGCGGAGTCATGGCAGTCGCGGGCGCGGCCCACGCCACGAGCATTGGTGTGCAGTTCGTCAACGCCAGCAACACGAACAGTGTGGCGCTGACTGCAGCGCAAGTCGCCGGTGCAGGGTCATACGCGCAGTCCAACTGGAACGTCGCCAGCAGCGCCAACCAAACTTCGTATACAGACGCAGGTGGTTCAGCGGCCTATGAAGGCAGCCTGTCAACATTGACCGACGGGACAACGGCCGCCACAAGCGTTGGGGCGAACGGCGGATCCGTAACATTCAATTATTCCGATATTCACAAATTTTTCACGGGTTACACCATCGGTGCATCCGGCGATCCCTCCAATACGACTACTGATGCCAACGCTATTCTGATGTCGGGAGCGGTGGAAAATGACACCAATAGCGCCACGAAAGCAACCGTCCTGGAGTTCGGCAATGTCGCACCGGGTTCGTACAATGTGGTGCTTTACAATGTTTGGCAGGCGTCTAATGAATTCCAAGCGTCCGTCAACGGTGGCGCCCCGGTGGACGTTTGGGAACAGGCTGGCCAAACATTTGGCGCTGAAAGTCCAAATGAAACTTGGGTGACAAATCCGAATCCAAGCGCATCAACCGATGTGAGCAACTATCTGGTGTTCAATAATATCTCGCCGGACTCTAATGGGAACATCTCCCTGGCATTTCTAAAGAACAGCAGTTCTTTGGCTGGATCAGAGGGTGTTAATGCGATACAGCTTGTGTCGACTCCTGAACCCGCACCCTTGGCGCTGCTGGCCCTCGGCGGGTTGGGCCTGATGCTTCTGCAGCGCAAGACACGGATGCCCGCCTGAGCAATCCATCCGCTTGCATTACGGCTCCGGTAAATTCACTCCGGCTGGGAATGAAGGCTTGGTCTTTACATAAACTATACGGTCTGCTTATGGACAGGGATGTCCATAAGCGGCCTGTTCGTTCCAGCACGATGCCCGTGCCGTGCCGGTGTATACGGTAGTTCGCTGGAAGTTTCGCTTGCGGCAAAATTTCTTTCGCTCCTCAAGAGACTGCGAGATTGTCATGGACAACACACCTTCCCTTCCCAGGCATGACGCTACGGACAGTTCGTCCGGCTTGAGCTTCACGGATTCTTCGTTGCGCTTGCCTGATACGTTGAAACTTCCGGCTGCGGAGGGAAATGTCACCATTCATTTCCGCACCGAAGAGCCGGCAGCAGAGCCCCTCTTGCAAAAACCACGAACTTCTCGTATGTTTTCTCCCATGTCCAAGGCACCGAATCAGACTCTTATCGCCCGGCAGCTTAATTTAGCCCCCGGTACGGTGTCGCGCGCATTGCGCCAGCAGCCCGGAATTAAATCCGAAACGCGGGAGCGGGTTTTGAAACTGGCGCAAAAACTTGGTTATACCGTCCGCCTACGTGGCAAAGCGGCCGTGGAAGCGGAAGCCTGCTATCTTGGGGTTCTGGTGCAGTCTCCGGAAAGCAGTTGGACCCACACACGGTATCTGGTTGGCTTAAGTGAAGCGGCCGCCGCCATGAACGTTACGCTTATTGTACATCATGTATCCTTTCAAGATTGCCTAAATATTGTCCACGCGGACCGACAGCCGCCGGCCATGCGTGACGGCCGAGTAAAAGGGCTGTGCCTGGTTCATCGCTGGCCGGAAGATGTAGCGCGGCAATTGGCGGAAAAATTTGCCTGCGTTTCCGTGGTACATTTCTACCCCGGTGCCAAAGTGGATCTTGTGGATATGGACCATCGCGGCGGTATGAATGTCCTGGCGCAGCACCTCTACGGCCTTGGCCACAGAAAAATCGGCTATTTTGGCTACTGCGGTGACATGTCATGGTCCCGCGCCCGTTATGCCGGGTATGTGGAAGCTATGACTAAACTGCGATTGGAATTAAATCCGGCCTGGGCCATGGAATTTGGTCCGGAGGTTTTTGAACAGCGACTGGTACCGGCAACGGCACCGGAACAGGCTTTACGTTTAATTAAGTCAGGTGTACGCGCCTGGATGGCTACCAATGAGTGGGCGGGGCAGATGCTGGCACAAATTGTCCGCGATGCCGGCCTGCGTGTGCCGGAGGATGTATCGATTACGGGCTTTGACAATACCGATACGGTTCCTCGACCGGTGGTGCAATTAACATCCGTGGGTGTATCACTTTCCGTGATCGGTACGGCCGCCATTCAGAGACTTAACCAGCGCCTCGCCAACCCCGACGAGCCGCGGCAGAATATCCTGTTCGATGTTGAATTTGTTCCCGGCAATTCCACCGGGCCGTTGAACGCCTGAGCGGCTGCTGCGCCGCGCATCAAGATACGTCATTGGTTTCCCCACATTTCTACAAATTGGTGGTACAATACCTGCATGGTTGAAAGTATTTCCAATGTTCCAGGTTTGGCGCTGGGTGGCGGTGTGTGGGTAGACCGGCAGCGGTTGCAGTTCGGCTTTTCGCGATCCAGCGGCCCGGGCGGCCAAAATGTCAACAAAGTCAATACCAAAACCGATCTGCGCGTGCATCCTGATGATCTGCACGGCCTGAACGTCAAAGCTCGATTACGGCTCATTCAAGCCGTGGGCCGCCGAGTTGATGCCGCCGGTGCCATCGTGCTGATAAGCTCCAATCAACGCACACAGGAAGCCAATCGCCGCGCGTGCGTCGAAAAACTGAAAACGTTGGTTTCCGAAGCGATGGTGGAACCTAAGAAACGTCGCAAAACACGCCCCACCAAAGCCAGCAAAACCCGTCGTCTGGATTCCAAGCGCGTACGCTCCGATGTAAAACGCGCCCGCCGCGTTCCGGCGGAATAAATTTTATACGGATGTTTCTGCCTGGCCCTTTTCGAACAGCAACGCCTTGTGTTCCTGTTCGTGCAGGTTGTTAAATCTCTTTTTCAGATCTTCCATCCCGGGTTTATACGTCGGAAACTTCACGCATATTTGCGCCAGTAATTCAATCTCGGCGGCAAAATCCGCCAAGTGGATCGTCTCGCTGGCAATCATCGGCCCGGCGGATGGAATACCATGATCGGCACCCGTGGCCGGAGTCTCGAGCATGTTGTGATAATTTCCAAGGGCCAGGCAGACTGCGCCGGTTTCATAACCGAAGGCATGGAACACTGTAGAATCGCAGGTGCCGCCGTCCATTAAGGCCCGTTGATATCGGAATTCTGAATCCTCATCGGCCACGCCGCCGGCGGTCATGGCCATGAATCGCGTCAACGCCGGGCTGAAGGTGCTGGTGCGGTCTCCAACACGAATGACCGGTCCGGCACCCTGAACGGCTTGGACCGTGGCGCGGCTGGTTTCCAGCCCTATGATGGCGCAGTTACGGGGAATTAAGCGCTGTCGCGCCGCTACGATGGCCCCGGCAAATCCCACCTCCTCCGCGCGTGTCAGCAGGACCGTCACATTGCATTTGGCTTTTAGCTCCAGCAACCGGTCCAGCACACACAGGCATGCGGCCACGCCCGCCAGATCATCGCACGCCCGGGCCATGAACATGTCATTTGATTCTGACGCATCGGGTAAATTCCACGTGCCAACAGTCCCTTTCGGAATTCTTACGCCGCACGCGGCTAATCGCACGCGCATAGGATCTGATTTTTTTGCCGGCGCTACCTGCAGCACTTTTGTCGCCACCGACTTGGTCAATCCACCGCCACTGCCGTTGGCGGGCCATAATGCCACCGTCGCACCGGTAAAGCAGGAGGGCTTCACACCGCCTCGGAAAATCGTATTGATTGTTCCGTCGCGTCCCATCCCGGTGACAATAAAGCCCGGATGGTCCAAGTGTGCCTCCAGCACCAGTGTGCGGGTCCCCTTGCGGCCGGTGCGATAATCCAAATGTATATTACCCGCCACATCTTCACGCCAGCGGATCGCCTTGGAGCGCCTCGCCGTGGCATGCCATTGCCGGACGGCCGCAGTCACCAGGTGTTCTCGATATGGTGCGGTGGGGGTGTCACAAAGAAGCGTTAAAATCTGATAAAAATCATTACGAAGCTTCAATTTATCGCTCCCTTATTGCCGTTTGATCAGCGGCTTGTCCCCATTGTCCACGGCGCCATCTGATGCGTCGGGGTAAATTTCATTGAGGCCCTGCCCATCGACGCTTCGCCGCAGCAGCAGATAGAGAATCGTGTTGCCCGCAAAATAATAACTTATCACATACGCCCCCAGCAGCGTTACCGCCAGAAACAGCCAGAAGTAAAGGAATATCGCCCCGATCGTTTCTGACCAGTTCATGGCCCACCAGTTAATCGGGGCAATTAATTCGCCAAAATGGGGCGGCTGCCACATGGCGTCGAGTTTCCCCCCGCCGGTGTTCCAGCCATGCAGCATACCAAATAACGTCATGCCCCAGCCCACAAATACATGCACGCCTGCCAGCAGCACATACATGGCAAACGTCAGAAATAAATACGTCACCGCACCATATACCAGCAATAGCAGGGTGTAAAACAACATCCGCCATGGCCGGGCGTACACATAGCTGAAACTGCGGCTTATGGCGTCAAAGGAATCTGACCCTTCCACTGCCAGCGTAGGATAAATTAAATTTAGCCCGCCAATGGTTCCCAGCACCATCAGCATGATAATGAAACCGAGAATCAGAAATACAACAAATATCGCCCCAATAAAAATTTCGCCCAGAAAGGGGATGGCTCCGACGAATGATAAAATCGTTAATACCAAGCCGGTTCCCAAAATGGTAACAAATGGCAGCAGCGGCGCTTTAATAAACGATCCGAGATGGGAAATCGTAAACGCGATGTTGGCGGAAAAAGTCGGGCGCTTGCCGGAAAATTCCAGGGCGGTTTGTCGGCATATCATCGCGCCAGCCAGAGCCGCCGCCATCAGGCTGATGCCTGCCAGCAGCAGTACGCTTAGAAGATAAAGCAAACGCCGAAGGAATAACCCCATACCATGCGCGGCTCCAAGGGCCCGAACCGGAGCTGCTCCCGATATCAGCCAAGTGGGGGCGGTAATGAACATATTGGCCAAACACCCGACGATGGAATTATTTTCCCACAGCCAATGGCGATTGGTCGGCAGAATCCCGGTTCCCACCTGCACCACCGCCTGCTGGGATTCCCCATTGGCCCCCCGCATTGGAGTCAGACGGAGCAATGCCGCGGTGTTACTTACCAGCAGGCCATATTCTCTGATTTCATATCGCATGAACGCGGAAAAAACTCCTCGCCCAACCATGGACTGTAAATTACGCATGCGGTTAAGCAACTTCCGCGTCGCCTGACGCCGGGCTTGATTCTTTGTTGCCGCGTTTGCTCCCGCTTGTGAGGCGGCATGAACCGCCCGCGTAAAATGCCGCTCATAGCTCCCTTTTATCAGTTGATAGGCCGCTCCCGGATTTCCAGCCAATGCGGCGGTTTGGGCCAAGGTAATTGTCGGATCCTCATGCTGTAGTAAATCCATGATTGCCTGCGTGCGGCTGGCGCGATTCTGTTTGAGTAAATCATCGTAGTAGCCGGGGATTGGTGAATGGAATGCTGTAATCTCTCCCGGCATAACCTGGTAGCTCCACAGCACGTCAAACGCCCGGCCAGTGCAATAAACTACCAGAATCGCCAGCAGTGCGGTGACCATGCACGCGGGTTGAATGGTCATGCGAAAAGCGCGAAACAAGGCGCTGAATTCAAATATGGAGCTGAATTTCACGTTTTCCAGCGTGAAATTCTGATAAGCCGTTTCCTGATTGGTCCGTCTCGGATCACCCATCTTATTTGCCGCCTCGCTGCAGGTTACCTGATTCCATTACCATTCCATTATTGCTTCTTAGTACTTTTAAGCACGGGGGCTTTGTGCCCAGTGCAGCTTGCTGCCTAACCTTTGCCAATGGGTAAGCGTCGGATTCTCGACCAGTTGCAGCGGCTTGGCCGCCCGACGCACCACCATATGTTGTCCCGCCACCAGTGGTTGACTTATCTGCCCGTCAAAACTTACATGTGTCCCGGAATTGACTCGGATTGGCGTAATGCGTATTTCCGTCTCAGCCGGCACCACCACTGGGCGAAACGACAACGAGTGCGGGCAAATGGGGGTAATTACCAGCGCCTGGAGATCGGGGGAAATCAGCGGGCCGCCCGCGGAAAGATTGTACCCGGTAGATCCCGAGGACGTTGACACTATTAAGCCGTCTCCACGAAACGTCGTCGTGTCCTCCCCGTTAATGGTAATGGTTAATTGTACCATTCGAAAGGGTATGCCCGCGTTAATGACGATATCATTCAGGGCGGCACAGTGAAAGGCGGGTGCCGCTGCCGGTTCCAGTTTTCCCGCTGCACCATCGGCCGCGCTTTCCGCAGTATTAATGATAGTTCCATCCAGCATCAGGCGCTGCGAAATTTGTAATTCTCCACTCAGGAGTCGCGGCAATTGGGTGCGAAATTCCTCCACTGTAAATGACGCCAGATATCCCAGTTTGCCAAAGTTAATGCCGACCAGAGCGGCCCTCATGCCGGTAATAAATCTGGCAGCCTGTAAAATCGTCCCGTCGCCGCCCAGAAGTATCAACACGTCAGGGTCGAACGCGTCAAATGCTTCGCGGGAAATCGTTGGCATCATTCGCACATCGTGCCCGACGTGGCCGCGCAGGGTTTCCAGCAGGTTCTGTGCCGCTGCTACCGCGTCCGATTTATCCAAATTAGGGGCCAAGGCAATTCGCATAACCCATCAGAATACCGGCGATTCACGCTCGCGGCCAGTGTACTGGCGACCCACGATTCCGGATTGGCTACGGATAGCGAATGATTAATTATGTGATAACTTTGTGTTAATCCTGTTGCGGAAGCTTGACGGGCGGTATCACGCCGGGGAAGGTGGGGGTAAAATAATAGCGTCTTACAGGCAAATGGAGTTTTATGGCACGTAAGAAAAAAATACTGGTTGTGGATGATGAGCGCGATCTTGTCGATCTGATCGGCATGAACCTGCTGCGCCAGGGGTATGAGGCTGTGACCGCCCATGACGGAAAAATCGGGTTGGAGATGGCCCGTAAAGTGGCACCGGATTTAATTCTTCTGGACCTGATGATGCCGGGGCTGACCGGGCAGGAAGTCGCCACGCGCCTCAAGGGTGATACGCAAACCGCCAACATCCCCGTGCTGATGCTCACGGCGCGCGGGGAAGAAACCGACATTATCGTCGGTCTTTCACTAGGGGCTGACGATTACGTCACCAAACCCTTTTCCATGAAGGTCCTGATGGCCCGCATTGCGGCCGTGCTACGGCGAAAAGCCGCCACCGCGGAAGCCGGACAGCAGATTCTCAGCAACGGACCGATGGTTATTGATGAAGCCCGGCATGAAGTCACCTTGGAAGGCCGGCCCATCACGGTGACCCCTACCGAATTTAAACTGTTGACCGCTCTGGCTTTAGCCCGTGGGCGCGTGCTGTCACGCGATCAGCTTACGGATCGTGTGATGGGATCGGAAGTGTATGTAACCGATCGGGCCATTGATGTGCATGTTACGGCAGTTCGTAAAAAATTGGGCGATTACCAATGGATGATCCACACGGTTCGCGGTGTGGGCTATAAGCTTCTGGAAACCAAAGAAGAAGCCGGCATCTAAAATCTTGTCGCTTTGCCCCGGGCAGTAAAACGCGGCCCTTGGTAACACTGCGGCCGAGACCAGCTTCAAACTGAAAAAAAGGTGTCGGGTACCTTTTCCGCGGGGATTGTTGCGTCCTGTGTCTTTCATGCGATGATTGGATCTTATGATCCATGGACCTCACATGCTTATATCAGCACTTCTGGCAGTCATGCGATTGCCGGGTACGGATTCAACCCAGGCGGCCGTGTTGGCGGTTCTTGTGGCCGTATTGGCGGCTGCGACAGTGACATTGTTGCTGGTGCTGATTCAGCGGTATCGCATGGTAAAAGACATTATCCGCTGGCTGCGGATCCGGCGCATGGGGGAGCCGGAGCGGCCGCCTGTGGTTTTAGCCCACGCGCAGCTGGAACGGTTGGTACGCGAAATTCAAAGTCTTGCCAATGCTTCGGAACTGGAGCGCCGTGAACTGCGGGTGCAAAGCAGTTATCTGCAAACGCTTCTGGCGTGCCTCAATGATCCGGTGATTATTCTTGACCCCTCCGGTGTTCCGGTGCTTTCTAATCGCCGGGCGGTCGAGTTGCTGATCGCCCCCGCTGATCCGGATTCCCAAAACAGTTTACGGGAGTTTGCCGCCCAGACGACCGTGCAGGATATTACCCGCATCGCCTTACGCAGTCAGTCGCCGGTTTCGCGGCAGGTGCGCCTTACGGTTTTTTCACGTCCTCGCGTTTTGCAGATAACCGCAGCGCCTATTTCACCGGGAATTCAGCCGCGCGGTATTCTGCTGCTGTTGCAGGATCAAACCGAATTGCTGCAAAATGTCCAGATTAAAGCCGACTTCGCCGCCAATGCCAGCCATGAACTTCGCACACCGCTGGCCAGCATTCGGGCGGCGGTTGAAACCATCACTGAAGCGGGCTATGAAGATCATGTCACACTCAAGCGGTGTCTGGATATTGTTGGCGGTCATGTATTGCGATTGCAGCTTCTCGTGCAGGACCTTCTGGATCTATCGCGCACGGAAGACCCACGGGCCGTGGTACGCTATGAGCCGATCAAACTTGAGGAAGTCCGCGAACTGATTTCCAGCATGTTCAAAAATCTGGCCGCCGAAAAACATCTGGACTTACGCTTTGAAATCGCTCCAGACGCGCAGACCATGCAGGGGGACGAACGTCTGGTATTACTGATCCTGAAAAATCTTGTTGATAACAGTTTAAAATTTACCACCGCCGGATTTATACAAGTCCGCTGGCTGCGGCAAACTCGGCTCGTGCGTAACGCTGCCAATAAATCCGACGTTCCCGATACCGGCGATACACAAGATATCATGATTCTGGAAGTGGAAGATACCGGCTGCGGCATTCCGCCGGAAGATATTAACCGCGTCTTTGAAAGATTTTATACCGTCAATCGCAGTCGCGGTGGCGCTGACCGTGGCACCGGCCTGGGGCTGGCCATTGTGAAACATGCTGTGGCAGCCATGGGCGGTGTAGTTGAACTGCACAGCCAAACCGGAAAAGGCACCATCATGCGGTGTATTTGGCCGCAGTCCCGCCAACCTCTCGCACCGCGCCGCCCGCCGGTTGAACTTAATTCCGCGTCGCCGGCCGATTAATCAGGCTGTCCCCAATTATGCGGCACGCACTGTATTACGCGCGACGGGGCGACGCACGACGTGTCATCAAATGGAATTCCGCATGCAACTCAACGCTGCCGCATTGAGCTAACGGGGCGCATCATGGTTCATCGGGCCTTGACGGCGCGAAGGGCTAGAAATAGCGGAATTTCCCGGCGACTTTTGTCCAGTGCCGCAAAACGTATCCCCTGCGGCGGCATTTTTCCACTGACCCACTCTTCCGTATGGTCAATCCAAAGCCCAGCGGAACCGAGCGTATTAATATAGGCCTGCAAGGGGCGATGAAATGTGGTTGTGGTTGGACTGGTGTCGCGGCCGGGGTGCATGGCGATGGGTATTTTTTCCGAGGTAAGATAAGCATCCAGCAGACGGTGTTGCATGGCGTGCTGCTGATCCCATTGCCAGCTCGATTGTTTAGGTATCCGGAAGCAAGGGTGCAGCAATACCACAACCAGTTTGCCGCCGGGTTTTAAAGCGTTGTAAATGCCCTGCCACACAGGAGAAAGCGGCGTGATATTGGCAATAGCCAAGACGCACGCCGCCGCATCAAAGGTACCGGGAACTATCGCGGCACATGCCGCCAGATCGCGCACATCCGCCTGATAATATTGTTCAAGAGATGTATTTTCCCGGCGCTCCAATGCCGCTTGAATCAATGAGCCTGCCAGGTCCACTCCCGCAATTTGCACACCACGCTTTGCCGCGGCGCGGCCTAACACCCCTTGCCCACAGGCGACATCCAGCAGATGCTCCCCCGGCTTGATATCCAGCATTCGCAGGACGCCGGGAATAATAAGCTTCTGATGATGATCACTGCCGTCCTGCCCGATCAGATCATCATACCATGACCCCACATGCCCCCAATGCGAATTTGGCTCATCAGATTGCTTGCCGTGTTTTGTTTGAGACCTGAACGATTTTTCCGCTTCCGCGCTTCTGGGCGTTGACGGGCGTGTTCTATTAGCTTCAAATCGTTTGGTATTTTTTCTCATACGGTTGGAAATTTTAGCGGCTATCCAAAAGTTAGTCGAACCGCATTTTCTCATGGTCTGGCCCCACGGATAAGCGACATTGAAGGCGCGATGGGGTCCGGTAGGCTCCCGGCATATGAATAATTGTGCGCACAACACAATAATTGTACAGCTTGCATTTGCAGTAAACTCCGTTAATCTTTTTGTCTTGGTGATGGCTTGCGGACGGGCAGTGCATCGCCGGAATTATCCCGTCGGAAAATTATTACGCTCTAAAGGAGTATGGACATGAAAATGAAAATCAAATCAGCCTCTAAATCCGCAATTGATCAAATGAGCCTCGGCGAGTGCATGGTACGGCTTTCACCTCCGGGGCATGGCCGCATCGAATTTGCCAATTCGCTGGAAGTCTGGGTCGGTGGCGGGGAATACAATGTTGCCTATGGTTTGGCGCGACTGGGCTTACGCACCGCGTTTGCCGGGCGCTTGGTCGATAACCCGGTGGGGCGGCTGATTATGAATCATGGCCGGGCGGCGGGTGTGGATATGAGCCGTGTTGTCATGGCGGAATATGACGGGGTGGGCCGGCGGGATCGTATCGGGTTGAATTTTACGGAAGTAGGCACCAGCGTGCGGCCGTCGGTGACCATGTATGATCGCGGTCACTCGGCATCGATGAATATGCAACCGGGCATGATTGATTTCAAAGGTATTTTCAAAAAGGGCGTGCGTTGGCTGCACACGGGTGGGATTTTCACCGCGTTATCCGACGGCACCGCGGGCGTAGTAGCCGAGGCACTTAAGGCGGCCAAAGATTCCGGCACGATTGTTTCCTACGACCTGAATTTCCGCTCCAAACTTTGGAGCAGCAAAAAGGCCCAGAGTGTCACCACCAACTTGATTAATAATGTGGATGTATTAATAGGTAACGAAGAGGATTTCCAGAAGGTGCTGGGGTTTGAAGTCCCCGGGGTGGATGACAGCCTTGCCGATCTGAACACGGGGGCTTATGAAAAAATGGTTGAGCAGGTTGTGAAGAAATATCCCAATATTAAAGCGGTGGGTACGACCTTGCGGGAAGTAAGGTCCGGATTGGTAAACAACTGGTCCGCGATTCTCTGGCTGGAAGGCAAATTTTATCATAGCCGCCGCTATGAAGGGCTGGAAATTGAAGATCGGGTAGGCGGGGGCGATGGGTTCTGCTCCGGCTTGGCGTATGGATTACTTACAGGAATGACCCCACAAGATGCCGTTGATCTGGGAGCGGCGAATGGCGCGTTGCTGCAAAGCACGCGCGGCGATACCAGTCAGATCAACCTTTCTGAGCTGATGCACGTATTTAATGGGGGTAGCGCCCGGATTATCCGTTAATTCGGGCCGGCTCCCAGACGGCCGTCGCGGTCCGGCGGCGGACGGCTGTGCGGCAACGCCGCAACCGCGCGATGCTGGTCGCGGCTTAGCGGTGCGCCAACAGGGCACCAAGGAATACCGCGACGATAGGCTGCGGTTCGCTTAGAATCAGAGACAATGGAATTGACCAGCAAAGATTCTCTGCTTAGCACCCGAACCATGCTCTGGCTTTCATTGCTGACGCCGCTATGTCTCACGCTCGCTTTTCCACCATTTTACCTCTGGCCACTGGCGATAGTAGGCTTGGTACCGTTGACCATCTGCGCTTTGCGGGGGAAAACCGGCCTGCGCTGGTGGGCGTGGTACTATCTGATCGGCTACATCTATTTTGCAGTGAATTTGTATTGGCTGATCATCGTTACTCTGCCGGGATATATTGTTCTCTGTTTTTATCTGGCGCTGATTTTTCCCCTGTTTGTTTTTATGCTTCGGATATTGACGGGCGAATTAAAAATTCCCGCCATCATCACTGTGCCTGTAGCCTGGACGGTGCTGGAATTTTTACGCGGCACACTGTTTACCGGCTTCCCATGGTTCAGCTTGGGCGTGGCG
>DAHXLH010000016.1:0-3984 GCA_027366115.1 Phycisphaerales bacterium | reverse complement strand
CCGGCGGCGGCTACCAGAGCAGCGGCTCGGCGGGGTATGCCTGGACGGAATCGCTTGAATTGCTGCTGCTCGGTGAATCTGTAAGTGCGAGAACCACCCCGGCTTCAACGCTTAATACTTTTGTGACAGGATTAACTCCGTATTGGCGGACGGACAATGGCATCGGCGGATACGACGTGTTGCCGGGTAACGATCCGTTGGATCGATACTATGACGATAACGAATGGTTGGACTGGGGCCTTATCCAGGCATATCAAGCCACCGGCAATGCGGCCGATCTCGCGCAGGCGCAACAGACTTTCAACTTTATTTTAAGCGGAGAATCTTCCGCTTTGGGCGGGGGGATATTCTGGCATGAACAGGATGAAACGTCGAAAAATACTATTTCCAATGCACCGGCCATTATTGATGCACTGAATCTTTACAACGCAACCGGACAATCCTTTTACCTTGCCACAGCAACGAACTTATATAAATGGGTCAACGCCAACCTGCGGAATCCGGCCAACGGGCTTTATTATGATCACATCAATCTTGATGGAACCCTTCAAACCACCGAGTGGTCATATAACACCGGCGCGATGATGATTGCCAACGGCCTGTTCTATCAGATCACCAAAAATCAGACGTATCTCCAAACCGATGAGTCTCTTGCGGCCGCTGCCCAAAGCTACTGGAATCCGGCATCAGCGGACGGCGAAATTGGCAATCCGGGTGATATGGCGTGGGTTCTGATTAACGCCTACACGCAGCTTTACCAATTGGACCATCAGGCTAAATGGTTGGGCACCGCCCAGAGCAGCATGGCGTATTTGGCGAATCACAACTACGGCGGCATCTACCCCACTAGCTGGAATCAGCCAATGACCGCCGGGCAGAGTATTAATCTCATCGATCAGGCTGCTGTCGGAATCTCTTATTTTCTGATCAGCCAGCCGCAGGTATCCGGCTTGCCGGTGCTCTCTACGGTGAACGTAACGGGCTTTAATCAGAATTCGATTATCAGTGCGGCCGGTGGAGGGACATCGGGCAACGCAATAACCTTGCTGCGGCCGGGCGGAAACAATGTGTTTTATGAAAGTGGATTGGAAGGTGCTCCCGCCGGCAGCGGCCTGCCGCAATCCGGGCAGATAATCAGCCAGTATGTCGGGAACAGCGCGGTGGCCTTTACAACCTTTCAACTCCAAAGCTACGCGCAGGGAAATAATGTTCTGGACCTGAACGCAGTGGCCGGATCGGTCGGAACTCTGACACTTTCAAAGGCGCAAAAATATGCCGAGCTGGCAATTCTGGCGACATCGCTGGCTGGAAGTGCCCAAAGCGCTGGAACGGTTACCCTCCATTTCGCGGACGGCAAGTCCGTAACAACAGATTATGCCGCGCCCGATTGGTTTGCCAATTCAGCCGGCACTACGGCGGATGGCAATAGTTTTGGTGTGGCCATGAACGGAATTGGCCGCATAGCCACGGGATCGTTGAGCGTCAGCGGCACGCCGGACAGTCCTGATCTCTACGAAACCATATTGAATTTGCAATCCCTTTCCAACGGCACATCCATCGGCGACTATTCCGCAGATCCTCTGGTCAGCCTGACATTCAGTCAAGCCGGCGGCACGGGTGCTACGGCAATTCTTGCGGTAAGCGGGGAGACTTCTACGCCGGAACCGGCGACATTTGGTATACTTGTTGTCGGTGTTTTTGCTCTATCCTTGATAGGGCGGCGACGAAAGGAAATGATAGGTTAAAAATGTTCACCCACGTGACGGGCGGCAAGACTGAGCCGCCGGTGAATCGTAATAATCCGTTGCGGTAACGCCTGCGGTAGGATGATTTCAATATATTTTATGTGCCGGAAATGCGACAACAACTAAATTCTGTAATTTTTAATGGGCCGCCTTCAGCCCCAGCCGTTGGCCAACGGATGTCCTTGTGCGCGGTAGTTTTGTTGGTGCTGGCAACTGCCACTTGCCATGCGCGTGCGGTCCCCGCCCCAGACCCGACGGTAAAAGTACCGGGACCGGCGGTCGTGCGATCCTGGGGGCGAACGGTGCTGCGAAATACCTTAAGCATCTTTTACCTGCCCAAACAAAAAGTCTTGGCCGAGACCGCTGCGAGGGCGGGGCATGGAGATCGGTATAAGCCCGGCGGGCAGGCAGCGTTTGCCTGGTCGCAGTCCATGGAGCTGTTAATGCTTGCCGAGGCGGTGAAGTGCCATGCGATAAATCCGCGGATACTGCACAAATTTGTCGGGACTTTGGGGCCTTACTGGCGGCTGGCCAACGGCGTTGGTGGTTTTGATGTGCTGCCGGGAAAAGTGCCGCTGGATCGATATTATGATGACAATGGCTGGATGACATGGGGATTTTTGCGGGCCTACGCCGCCACCCACAACCACCAATATCTGGCCATTGCCCGGCGTGATTTTCAGTTTATTTTAAGTGGGGAATCTTCCGCCTTAGGCGGCGGGATATTCTGGCATGAACAGGCGAAAACATCCAAAAACACCTGTTCCAACGGCCCGGCGATTATTGATGCGTTAAAACTTTATTCCCTGACCGGGAAGCACGCCTATTTGCAAACAGCCCGTCAACTGTATGTTTGGGTCAACAAGCATTTACTGGATTACAGAGATTATCTCTATTTTGATAACATCGCAGTGAACGGTGCGATTACTCGCACCAAATGGACATACAACACGGGCACCATGCTCATCGCCAATTGCCTGTTCTACCGGATCACCCACGAGAAAAAATATTGGCGAAGGGCCAATCGACTGGCCACGGCATCGCAACTGCGGTGGATCAGCAGTTCTAACGGCTCAGTCAGTGGGCCGGGGGTCTTTGCATGGGTATTAATAGATGGCTACATTCAATTATATAAGATCAGTGGTGACAAAAAATTCCTGACTCTGGCCCGACGCGCTTTGGTGTATGCCCATAGTCATTGTTGTATGCCTGGTGGGTTTTACACAGGGGCGTGGAACGCTCCGCCGAAGCCGGGCCATACCATTAAGCTTATTAACCAAGCCTCTATTGGAGGCAGCTATTTTCTTCTAGCCCATGCGCTGACAAATTAGGAGTGCAACCATGAAGCGACGTGAATTTTTAACATCAGCGGCTGTAGCAGCCACCGGCCTATACGCGGCCGCTTCGACCGCGCGTTCCGCTACGATGCGGCCATCGCGCCGCCCTCCGGTGGGGCAGCGGCGGTCTGTATCGGCTGCGGTGGAAAAGCAGATTCATGAAATATCCGCACAGATAGCCGATCCGGAAGTAGCGTGGATGTTTCAGAATTGCTTTCCAAACCCGCTGGATACGACGGTGGAATTCAGTATGGCCGGCGGTAAGCCGGACACGTTTGTGATAACCGGCGATATTCCGGCCATGTGGTTGCGTGATACATTGCCGCCAGGCGTTGCAGGGACACCGCGGCAAAAAGATTATCCGGAATATGCAGCGGATAGGCGACCGCATCATCTGAGGGCCGAAACATGGTGCAAATAAGCCCCACCGGCTTGGCGGGAAAACCCACGCCACCGCGCGGCAATGTATCCGTGCTGTTCCAGGCCGCCCGCTGGAAACTGTACGGGCCGGGTCCGTCCAGACGCTGCTGCGCATGAAACGTTTCCACAATGCGATCCATGGCCTTGCGCCAGGTGGCATCAAACGGCGTGGTATCGGCGGTGGCCTGCCAGTATCCGTGCGCAAGGTGCACCACCGCACACAGCGAATCAATTTCCCATTTATGCTCCCACACCCCAGGTGCCATGTGCGTATGATCGCTGCGCCACCGAGATGGGTCTGAAACGGGTTTAACAAATGATTCGGCATACGGCGAAATCAACACGCAACGCGCCATGCGGCCAATCACTCCCTGAATCATGCTGCGCAAATGCGCATCATGTCGGGCCAACGGCAGATACGGCCACATCTGATACATGGTATCACGCAACCACATGGCCGGAATATCGCCGGTTATCACAAA
>DAHXLH010000006.1:0-3132 GCA_027366115.1 Phycisphaerales bacterium | reverse complement strand
GCGGAAAGCGGGTCATTATAATCGGGCGGGAAGGTATCTTATGGATGTCATCAATCAATACGCCAATGCCGGGCCGTTTATTCTTACGGCATTGCATCAGGCGGCGCAAATTCTCCGGCAGCAAAAGCACAATGATAAAATTACCACGCTTTATGAGGTAACCTGGGCGCGCATCAAACCGCCCCCGCGGATGGCCGATCCTTTCATGCATGAAAGCAACTGGTATCAGGTTGGCAAGCTCCTTGAAAACCGTCTGCGCAAAGAAGATCAGGCGCTTTTAGCGGATAAAGTTCGTCGTGAACTGCAGGCCGCGGGCAATGCGGTGGCGGGGAATAACTAATAAGTCCTAAAATGTGGGGTGCATGACATTTTATGCGGGTATGGTTTTATTGCACCGCAAACACGATGCCCCCGGAGCCGACAATATGGATACCCTCTGGTCGCGTGGCGGCTTTACGGAAAGTTTTCTGGCGGCGGAGGAACGACGCAGTTTCCAGTGGCACACGCAATTCATCCAAACCTGCCTGGAGCGCAACGTCCCGATGCTGGGACCGCGCATCCCGGCTCACACGCTGCATCGCTTCTGGCAAATGCGCTGGCACATAGTCAAGGCCAATTGCTCAATGCGGCACTGCTGGCACAAGCCAACGGCATCAGCGGACAAACCGTGGCCCGATACATGGTCGTTTATCCCGGAGCGGAAATCTTCAATCTGGATCACGGCACGCAAGCCATGCCGCTGGCGAAGTTTCTTGAAGAGCTTCCCGGATTTTGACCGCCGACACTTTTCATACATCCACATAGTGCCATAAAACATACTTTGATCATTGTCACCTGATATACTCCGTTTGGAGTGTAGCGGTACACAACCATGGGTTGCATTATAAAGAAGTCTTGGGAGAATACTTGGCTGATACGGGCCCTCATGGAAGTGGGTCCACAGTTGAGTTCACCAATCCGGAGCGCATGGATGCGACACTTTGATTTTTCCGACGACGTATTAGAGGAGATACAACGCGACCGGTTTAAGCATCCGACGCGTTTGGTACAGGAGCGTATGGAAATCCTGTGGCTCAAGGCTCATGGGATCAGCCATGCCCAAATAGCGGAATTGTCGTGTGCGGCTCGCAGCACGGTTCAGCGAACGCTGGATTTATATGCCAACGGCGGCCTGGAGGCGGTGCGGCGTGTTCCCCGCCGTGTTCCCGCCAGCGCCTTGGTGGCCCACCGCGCGACGTTGGCTGCGGAATTTGAGGCCCGGCCACCACAAACGCTGGCCGAAGCGCGTGAACGCATAGCCCGATTGACGAACATCTATCGCAGCCGCACGCAGGTATGGGAATTTCTACGCAAGGAATTAGGTTTACGCTGCCGCAAGGTTGCGGCCATTCCGTTGCCGCCCAAACGCACGGCCCCGGAACACGCCGCCACACAGGCGGCTTTCCTTAAAGACGGAGTTGGGGCCGCGTTTGGCCGAGGCGCAAGCCGGTCGGCGCTCGGTCTACTTTGTTGACGCGGCCCATTTTGTCTTGGCTACGTTCTTGGGCTATCTATGGAGCGCGAAGCGGTTGTTCGTGCGGGCGGCGTCAGGACGGCGGCGTTATAACGTGCTGGGGGCCATCAACGCCACGACACATGAGTTGGTTCGCGTCACCAACGAAGGCTACATCAACGCGTGCAGCGTATGTGAATTACTGACAAAGATTGCGGCCCAGAGCATGGGCATGCCCCTGACAGTGGTGCTGGACAACGCACCCTACCAGCGCTGCCAGGCGGTGCGTGATATGGCGGCGGCCCTGCACATTGAACTGCTTTTTTTGCCATCCTATTCTCCGAACCTCAATCTTATCGAGCGGCTCTGGAGATTCACCAAAAAGACGGTACTGAATTCCCGTCACCACGGCTCGTTCCAGGAATTTCGTCAAACCATCGATCGGTGCCTGGATGAACTGCCAACCACCCACCGCGACACCATCAACACGCTGATGGCACCGCGATTCCAAACTTTCGAAAATGTCCCGTTAATAGCCGCATAGAGTATAGTAATAACAGCCTTCGACCATTGCAATATCCGCATGACTTCGGGCGTTTACATAAAGTGTGATCGCAAGTGGCGGCCTTATCAGAAAAGGATTTATTTGTGTCTAATGTCTCGCGACGTTACTGGATGGCGTCGGCAATGATGGCCGGCGCTGTACTGGCCGGAGGTGCCGATTCAGAGGCGGCTTTGGCCGAAATATCAAAATTACCGGGCGGCAAGCCCACGGAAGCTCGAAAGAGAACCCTTTTTGGCATCGGGTATGAAACCTGGTATGGGCCGAGGTTTCCGGGAGGTGGCTGGAATACCCCGGAGGCCCGGCCCGTTCTGGGGCATTATTCGTCACTGGACCCCAGGGTTATACGTCGCCATGCGCACTGGCTTCACGATGCCGGTTTTAATTTTATCCTCATCGACTGGTCCAATAATCTGGGAGGCTGCTGGACCAACGGCGTTGCGGATGCAATTATTGGCAGCACGTTACGGTTGCTGGAGTAATATACACATCTGCAACGTCATCCGAAGGTTGCATTGCTGTTGGGTTTGGATAACAACAGCATCGCAACCCCCGATTTCCATGCCCAGATTCAACGCATTGAACGAGAAATTCTCGATAAGCCGCAATACGCGGCATTGTGGCAGAATTTTGATGGCAAGCCGCTGCTGAATATTTTCATTGGTCCGTCGCCAAACCCCCCACCGGTATATCTGAACCCACGCTTCACCATACGCTTCATGGGGGCCTTTCATGAAATTACGCTTAATAATTCCGGGCTCTGGAGTTGGGTGGATCGTATGGCCATTGCCAACGGGCCGGCAACGCCGATTTTTCCATTCCAGGACCATGGGCTGCTGCCCTGGAAGGCGGGACCTGGCTGGTCGTTGATCTCCAAGGGAAATATGGGCTATTGTGCCACAGCGCACGCCGGAGGCCCCGGCGGAAAGTTGATAAGTCCACCTTTTACCGTCACGCAGCGCGTGATCACTTTTAACTGTGCGGGTGTTGATTTTTGGGTAACGTCCGGCCTGAAGTTTCCCGGGGGCAAAATTCCCGGAGGCCAAGATATATTTGTTCTTCGTGATGCATCGACCGG
>DAHXLH010000152.1:0-5514 GCA_027366115.1 Phycisphaerales bacterium | reverse complement strand
TCAGGCATTTCATGCTTATTGCGCGGTTTGCGCGTATGATCAAGAATCGTCTGCTGGTAAAGATCACGCAGGTCGGACATCAGTTAAATACCTCTTTGACTTTTTCAACAGCTGCGACCAGGTGGTCCACATCTTCCCGATTGTTATAAAACGCCAGCGACGCCCGGGCCGTGGCGGGAATGTTGTAGCGATCCATAAGGGGTTGGCAGCAATGATGCCCGGTGCGAATCGCCACGCCTTCGCCATCGACGATGGTACCGATATCGTGCGGATGAATATTTTCCATGATAAAGGAGATCACCGCGGCTTTGTCCGGCGCTGTGCCGATGATATGCAAGCCGCCCACCCGTTCCAACTTTTTGGTGGCATACTTCAGTAGATCATGTTCATATCGGGCGATGGCATCCATGCCGATGCCGGTGATATAATCAATTGCCACGCCCAAGCCAATGGCTCCACTAATGTGCGGCGTACCGGCTTCAAATTTATGCGGCACATCATTCCAGGTCGATCCTGCAAAGCTCACAGTGCTGATCATGTCTCCGCCCCCCTGATATGGCGGGATTTTTTCCAGCAACTCCCCTTTGGCCCACAACGCCCCAATGCCGGTGGGCGCATAAAGTTTATGCCCGGAAAACACAAAAAAGTCGCATCCAATTTTCTGCACATCGATCGCCAGATGCGGAATAGATTGTGCACCATCAATGAGCACCGGAACACCTCGGGCCTTGGCCATGGAGACAATGCGTTCAATGGGATTAATCGTGCCCAGCGCATTTGACACATGCGTAATAGCTACCAGGCGCGTGCGGTCGGATAGCAGTTGCGCGTAATGATCAAGCGATAATTCACCGCTATCGGAAATTGAAATCACCTTGATAACCGCACCGGTCCGCTGGGCCAATAATTGCCAGGGCACAATATTGGAATGGTGTTCCATTTCCGAAAGAATTATTTCATCGCCGGGATGGATATTTTCCACGCCCCAGGTGGCCGCCACCAGATTCACTGCTTCCGTGGCACCGCGTACAAATACAATTTCCCGCCCTGATGGGGCATTGATAAATCGGGCGACTTTTTCCCGTGCGGCCTCATACGCTGCCGTGGCATCGACACTTAATTTGTAAACACCGCGGTGAATATTGGCATTGTACGTTGTGTAATAGCGGGCTGTGGCGGCGATAACCGCCTGCGGCTTTTGACTCGTGGCGGCGTTGTCCAAATACACCAGCGGCTTTCCGTGTGATTGCGTCTGTAAAAGCGGAAAATCGGATCGGATCGCCGCGCTGTCAAACGCCGGTGCTCTGGATGCTTTGGCAACTGCGGGTTTGGTGGTTGTGGTGGTCATGATTCCGCCTGATCCAGATGCAGCCGATGCAATTCGGCGGCTACAAATTCTTCCAGATATTCGCGCATACCCGTATGCCATATCTTTAACAATACATCGCGGGCAAAGGCATAAGTCAGCAACGCTCCAGCGTCCGCGGCGGCAACCCCGCGCGACCGCAGATAAAATAACTGCTCATCATCCAGCGGACCGGTGGTTGAACCATGGGTGCATTTCACATCATCGGCGTAGATTTCCAACTGAGGTTGAGAATTCATCACCGCATCATCGGAAAGCAGAATGGTTTTGCTGGTCTGCTTGGAGTCGGTTTTCTGGGCATCGGGCCGCACCAGAATCTTGCCGCGAAATACCGCGCCGGCCCGTCCGCCGAGAAGATGCTTGTATAATTCATGGCTGGGGCAATTTTCGCGGGCATGATCCAGCATGGTGTGATTATCAATATGCTGATCACCCGCAGCCATGGTAAGCCCGTTGAGTGTGGCCTGAGCAAAAGGTTCCGCGAGGTGCACCGTCATGTTGTTGCGCACCAGATGTCCGCCGGTATTCACGACCAGCGATTGCACATCCGCATGTTCATGCACATGAATAGCCTCATTGGCCACATGAAATGCGCTTTCATTTTCCCGTTGTAATTTAATGAGTTCAACTTTTGCTCCCTTGCCGACGACCATTTCCGTCACGGCATTGCAAAGCGTGGGCTGGGATGAAAAGCCGGCATAGCTTTGCACCAGCGTGATCTGGGTATTTGAGCCAATAATCAACAGATTGCGCGGATGCACGACCACCGGCTGATCATGGGCGGATGTTACCCAGAGCAGGTGCACAAGGCCCATTTCACCCTGATCCGGCGGCAAATAAATAAAGGCACCGTCTTCAAACCCCGCCAGATTCATCGCGGAAAAGCCGTTAGCCTGCGCGGGCATTTCGCGGCCCAAAAACCGCTGCACCCGATCGCCATGCTTTTCCATGCCCTGACGGAGGGTTAAAACTTCAACTTTTCCGCCGGGGCTGGAAAATTCCGGAGAGAATTTTCCGTCCACAAAAACGATCTGCTGGGCACCGAGTTTTTTCAGGCACAGGCCACCGAGTTGCTCACGGGTCAGCGCACGAATGTTACCGGGAGCATTGAAATCAATCTTGGCAATTTGTGCGGTATTCGTCAGCCGCCAGTCTTCATGCGTCACCGGCGGCAGGCCGAGACGGTCAAACACTTCCGCCGCCTCCGCGCGACGCTGCTGCAGCCAAGGTGCCCCATAGCTGGGGCCCATGGCAGCATGGGTTCTGGTAAATTCCGGGCTGGTGGTTGTTGCGGTCATAATTACTCCGGGAAATTTTTGCGTGATACTTAAGCGGCAGCGGTTTCCAGCCAGGCGTAACCGCGCTTTTCCAATTCCAGCGCCAAATCCTTGCCACCAGATTTCACAATCCTGCCATCGCATAAAACATGCACAAAATCGGGCACAATATAGTCCAGCAACCGCTGATAATGCGTGACCACCAGAATCGCCCGGTCCGGACTGCGCAGGGCGTTGACTCCATTGGCGACAATTTTTAATGCGTCGATGTCCAATCCGGAATCGGTTTCATCCAGAATGGCGAATTTGGGATTCAATACCGCCATCTGAAAAATCTCATTGCGTTTTTTTTCGCCGCCGGAGAATCCCTCATTCACGGACCGGTTCAAAAACGTCTTATCCATTTCCAGCAACGCCATTTTCTCTTTGACCATTTTCAGGAAATCCATGGCATCCAATTCTTCCTGACCATGATGCTTGCGAATGGCGTTCACCGCCGCCTTAAGAAAATAGCTGGTCGTGACACCCGGAATTTCCACCGGATACTGAAACGCCATAAACAAGCCCTCACAGGCCCGCTCTTCGGGTGATAGATCCAGTAAATCTTTGCCATCAAACAGAACACTTCCGCCGGTAACCGTATACGTTTCCCGTCCGGCCAGCACGGATGAAAGTGTGCTTTTACCTGAACCATTGGGTCCCATGATGGCGTGAACTTCACCGGGATTAATCGTCAGATCAATCCCCTTGAGTATCTGCTTGCCGCCCACGGCAGCCTGTAAATTTTTTATTTCAACCAATGCCATAATTTCTGTTCCCTTTGCAAATTCCATTCAAGGATGTTCTTGTATTCCTGCGTTCGCGTTTTCCAGGGCGGGGATTATTTTCCCGCGTTATCCAACACTGCCTTCCAGGCTTACGCCTAATAATTTTTGGGCTTCCACCGCAAATTCCATCGGCAACTCCCGGAACACTTCCTTGCAGAAGCCATTGATAATCATATTGACTGCATCTTCCAGAGAAATACCGCGTTGTTTGCAGTAAAACAGTTGATCCTCGCCGATTTTGGAGGTGGACGCTTCATGTTCAGCCTTGGAACTTGTGTTGCGAACTTCAATATACGGGAAGGTATGCGCACCACATTTATCCCCCAGCAGCAGCGAATCGCATTGCGTATAATTTCGGGCGTTCGCCGCATTTTTCAATATCTTAATCAGGCCGCGGTAGGTGTTTTGGCCTTTGCCTGCTGAGATACCCTTTGACACCACGGTGCTGCGGGTGTTTTTGCCAATATGGATCATCTTCGTGCCGGTATCGGCCTGCTGCATGTGGTTGGTCAGTGCGACGGAATAAAACTCACCGATGGAATTATCCCCCTGCAGAATCACGCTGGGATATTTCCAAGTAATCGCGGAACCCGTTTCGACCTGCGTCCAGGAAATGCGGGCGTTTTCCATACATTTTCCGCGTTTGGTGACAAAATTATATATGCCGCCCTTACCCTCTTTATCACCGGGGTACCAGTTCTGCACCGTGGAATATTTAATTTGTGCGCCCTTCAGCGCCACAAGTTCCACCACGGCCGCGTGCAACTGATTTTCATCCCGCATGGGCGCTGTGCAGCCTTCGAGATAACTGACATACGCCCCTTCATCCGCGATAATTAACGTGCGCTCAAATTGCCCGGTATTTTTGGCGTTGATCCGAAAATAGGTGGACAATTCCATCGGGCAGCGCACGCCTTTGGGAACGTAACAAAATGAGCCGTCACTAAATACCGCCGAATTCAGCGTGGCGTAAAAGTTATCCGAATAGGGCACCACCGAGCCTAAATATTTGCTGATCAGCTCCGGATGTTCCTGCACGGCTTCGGAAAATGAGCAGAATATTACGCCCATTTCCGCCAGCTTGGCCTTAAAGGTTGTCGCGACCGACACCGAATCAAAAACCGCGTCTACCGCCACACCGGCAAATATTTTCTGCTCTTCCAGCGGCACCCCCAGCTTTTCATAGGTGCGCAGCAGTTCCGGATCGACTTCATCCAGGCTTTTAAGTTGCTTTTTGGCCTTGGGAGCCGAGTAATAAATCACATCCTGAAAATCAATTTCCGGATATTTTACGTTCGGCCATTTTGGCTCGGCCATGGTCAGCCAATGCCGGTAGGCCTTAAGCCGCCACTGCGTCATAAAGTCCGGCTCGTTTTTCCGCTTGGAAATAGCCCGAACAATATCCTCATTAAGGCCTTTGGGCAGGGCGTCAGCTTCAATGTCGGTGACGAAACCCCATTTATATTCCTGATTGGCCAGCGTTTCTATTGTGCCTTCATCTGTCGGCATGGCAAAAACCCCTAAAAACAGGCACATCCAAGTGGATCGCCTGAAAAAGCCCAGCAACATTCTCCGAATTATGTTAGGGATTCAGATGCTTGATGTCAATTGAGACTCGGTCTCAATTTTACCCGCTCTGTGACCGTTGACTTTATTTGGAAGCCAAGGTTGCATACCAGCGGCTTGCGGTCTTTTCCACCACCAATCGCGTGTTGACCGGCGAATGGCCTTCCTGATCAGAAACTATCAGTTGGTTGCTTCCGCGTTTGAGATAGCAGCTTGGTATATACAATCCCATGCGCATGATATTATCCGGGTAATGCCCCAGATTATGGCCATTAAGCCACATATATCCGCCCGCTAGATCGCCCCAGGCCACGCGCATAATGACATGCAGTTGATCCTGTGGATTCACCTTGGGATTCCATGTGAAAGTGGTGCGATAAAAGCATGGGACGTTTTTTGCTTTAGTGAACTTCTTCCAGCTGGCCTTGGCAAATGGGGAGCCCATGCCACCACGCATACGCCAATGCAGAATGGCTCC
>DAHXLH010000260.1:0-5919 GCA_027366115.1 Phycisphaerales bacterium | reverse complement strand
AAAGATTGCGGAAGACAGATACCGAGGAAGCCGGATGCAGGAAACCTGCCCGTCCGGTTTGACGAGGGGGGACTCAACCTACGTAACCACGGCTCGTCCGCGGCCAAGAGGTTGAGTCCTCTACTCTACACAACAAAGCAGACGGGGCATTTCAGGCCCACCCGTAGGGCGGCGTGCTTTTTGGCTCCCCTCCGCGGCACGGCTCCTCGGAGTACCATCCGCGTCAGGTACGCCATCGTCGCCGCTTCTTGATGACAGCCAAAAATCACGCCGTCGCAACCCGGCGATTACTCGGACAGGCTCCTAGGAGCCTGTCCGAGTAATGCCCGCGGCGCGTTAATTGGCTTGCGCGGAATTCTCCTGGGCCGGCGCAACCGGTGTTTTCTGGAAATGGCCCCAGGTCAGAAAGAAAATAATGATCGCGGTGGTGGCGGCGCCGGAAAGTTGCACCATCCAGTCAATCCAGCCATGGGGCTTGGCCAGATAGTGGATGCTCAAATAGAGTGTGGCAACAGCCGTCAGCAAGGCCATCGCCCAGCTTAGCACATTTCCAATAATGCGTCTGCGATTCATAACCACGTGCTCCATTATTTCGCTATGATGTCGGCGGCTTTAATGATAATACTTTAACAGTTGCAACTTCATCAATATTTCCGCCGTGTCCAACTGCGTATCAAACACTTTTTGCGGCGGAACCTTGCGTGCGAATGGATTGCTGCTGGCTGCGGATTTGCCCTGGCCGGCAATCAGGTCATCATTCAACCATGTTGCCTGGAGTTCCCGCAATTGCAACGGCGAAAACCAGACGGCGACATTGGGTTTTACGCCCCATACGCGGGCGTGCGGTTGCCGTTGAATGCACTCGCCATCAGGCAGATAATAATACTGTTCGGTGAGCTTGAATTCCGCGGTGTTATGCTCTCCGATGGGGATTACATTCTGCACGCACCCTTTGCCATACGTCCGGTGGCCGACGATCAGCGCACGGTGGTGATCCCGCATGGCTCCGCTGAAAATTTCCGAGGCACTGGCACTGTCCTGATTCACTACCAGAATCACCGGCATATTAGGCGGAATCAGCGGTGAGCCTTGGGCCGACCAGGCTTCCGGTGCCGCGGTGCGCCCACGCGTGGATAGGATGGTTCCCTGGCTGATAAACATATTGCACATGCGCACCGCGGTATCCAAATAGCCGCCGGGGTTATACCGAAGATCAATAATTAACCCGTGCATGTGTTCTTTGAGTAACCGTTTGAGAACTTTCTTTAACTGCTGGGCGGTATCGGCCTGAAACTGCGTTACCCGGACATACGCGATGCCTTCCCTGGGGTCAATCATGAATCGCCAGTTTCCCGTGGCGGGATTACGCGCAAAACCTTTAATGGAGCGGACGTGAATAACCGCGCGCTTGAGATGGAAAATCAGCAGTTTAGGATCGGCGCCTCGGCGAATTCCCAGAACCACTTTGGTGCCCGGCTTTCCCATTATTTTGCGGATCACTGTGTTAATGCCCAGTCCCATCATGTTTTGCCCGTTGACCGTGACAATAACGTCGCCGGCCTGGATGCCCGCTTTGTAAGCGGGGGTGCCGCTGAGGGGCGAAACCACCTGCAGGAGGCCACCGTCCACTTGGATTTGTATTCCCACACCGCCGAACTGTCCTTCCATTTCCTTGTTGAAGCCCTGTACCTGGCTGGGCCAGAACGGCATGGTGAACTTGTCGGTCTTTTCCATGCAGCCTTCGGTAAATTCCTTAATCAGCACGGGCAATGGCAATTTTACGGTGCTCTGGTTCATTGTCACGAGTTCGCTCCACAGGCGAATCATGCCCAGAGAGTCAATGCGTTTGTTGGAGCTGGTGCGTTTAAGAAGCGTGTTGATTTCCGAGACGAATTGATCGCGCTGGGCGGTCTGTTTTAACCCGGGGAATGTATCGCCGAGCATCGGTGTATCGGCCATAAGTTTCACCAAGTGCAATCCGCCGGTCAGCAGCGTATTGTAAGTGATGGGTAATACCCAGTCGTGCTCGGTAAGTTCCAGAGACTCCACAAGCATATCCTGATGAATGCCTTTTACCGTGTGCTGCCACCGGGAATAGACCGGTGCCTGATTCTGCTGTTCCTCTTTGATTTTCGGTTTGGGGGTGGTGGAGGGCTTTTTGAAGGCATGATCTTTGGCCAGCTTGGCCTGCATGGCAAAAAATTCCTTGGGTGTATAGGTTGCCAGCAACATGGTGCGGCGAATCACGCGATGCAAATCGCGATGATACTTCCGGGAAATGCGGTACATGGTGTTGAGCTGATTATAAAGCTGTAAGGATTCCAGCCAGCGATGCTGCTTGTTAAATTGCTTCGCTTTGGCGGCAATTTGCCGCGTTAGTGCGCCGACCCAGGGCTGCTTTTTAAAGGCGGTTTTGTCCGTTGAAAACCCATAGGCGGTGAGCATATACTCAAAGGCGGGAATCAGTTTTTTCGCCCTAAAATCCTTCTTCCCGGTGGCCAACCATTTTTTATAAAACTTCTGATCCGCCACCCGGGCCTTGGCCATCGTATTCACATAAGCCTGCCGCCAGCGGTTGATCATGGCCGCATCCGTGGTCGCCGAAGCCGCCGGGGACAACGCCGCCAACGCCGCCAACGCTGCCAGATTTTGCGAGTGAATCAGCGCACTAACCTTTTCGGCATAGCTTTCGGAAGGTGAAGCGTTAAGAATCGGTGCGGCAGGGGCTGCCGCCACTGTGTGGGATTTATCCGCCGGGCAACTCGTTAAAAGTACCAGAGCCGCCAGGGCCAAAAGTCCCGCCACCATTCCCCGATTAGCCCCAAAGGCTTGAACCCCGGATCGCGTGCGTTTGTGCATGAAAAATCACCTGATCAGACGAACATAAACCCGCGGAATTCCTATTTTCCGCCAGGGTAAACAATCCTGTGCCGTCGCTTTCATCGGTTGCACACGCCACTGGAACCCGCATGGTAACTATACGCCGGAACTCCGGTCAAGGGACAAAAAAATAATTCAAATCCGAAATTTATCGGAAAAGTGGGAAATACGTAACCGGCTATTGAGGAATTCCCGCCAAAATCCGGTATGATGCCTTTTGGCTGAACCACTGTTAAGGAGCGTTCCATGCGTATCGCCGTCCAAACGTACACCCTGCGCGACCAAATGACCAGTGACTTCTGGGGCACCTTGCGTAAAATTGCGGCTCTGGGTTACGCCGGTGTGGAACTCACGGATGTGCGCGGCATCATGCGGGCGGAAGACCTGCAAAGCCGCCTGGAAACCATGAGCCTCTGCGTGGTGGGTGTGCATGTGAGCCTGGAGCAAATTGAATCAGAGCTGGACGAGGTTCTGGATTATTACAGCGAAGTCGGGGTGGATCACCTTACTGTTCCCTACGTGCCGCCGGAGCGGTGCCAGACCGCCCACGACTGGACGGCCTTAGGCGGATTGTTATCCGAAGCCGGTGCCCAAGCCCGGGAGCGCGGCATGATTCTGGGCGACCATAACCATGATTTTGAAATGAAAAAATATGATGGCGTGACGGGTCTTGATATCCTGTTGCGCGCCGCGGACGGGCGGAGTCTTCAATGGGAGCCTGATACATTCTGGATACAGTATGCGGGCGAAGACCCCGTGGAATATATCAAACGTTATGCCGGTCGCATTGGGCTTATGCACATAAAAGACATGACCGCTGGGGCAGAAAAAAAGTTTGCCCCGGTCGGGACGGGCATTTTGGACTGGCCGGCCATTTTCCGGGCCGCCAAAACCGCCGACATTCCCTGGCTCATCGTGGAGCAGGATGATTGCTATGGCGCTTCACCGCTCGACATCATTGCCGAATCACTGCACAATATTAAAAAGATGAATCTGGCGTGAGGTCGATTCAGTAAACTTGAGATAAAGCTTGTTTCCCGCTGCCCCGGGAAACAATAAAGGTATTCTTCCGGAGTGCATCCATGAGTCAAACATCACCGCCGACAGTTGTTTATCAGAACGTCGCGCCCAAAGCGAATCCTGTTTTCAAGGCTATTGTGATTGTTCTGCTTTTGCTTTCTCTGGCGGCTAATGTAGTGTTATTTTTGGCTTTGGCGGGCACGCTATCCTTAAAGAGCGGGTTAATGCCCTCGGATCAATTGGAAATGAGAGTTGTCCGGCAGGGCAGCGCGGATCAGATTGCATTGGTGCATATCAGCGGTCTGGTGGATGGGGCCATGGTAAAATCAGTGACTGCGCAACTCCGGGCGATTGATCGTGATACGGCCATCAAGGCTGTGGTACTGCGGGTGGATTCACCCGGCGGGGGCGTCACCGACGCGGATGAGATTTACCATGCCCTGCAAAGACTTCGCTCCGATGGGAAATCTATTGTTGTGAGTATGGGCGCCTTGGATGCCAGCGGCGGTTATTACATCTCCATGGCGGGCCAGCAGCTTTTTGCCGAACCGACCAGCATCGTGGGTAGTATCGGCGTGATGATGCCGGGATTCCAAGTGACCGATTTAATGAAAAAAATCGGCGTTACACCGGAGTTTCTCACCAGTTCGGCCGCGGTCTGGAAAGAGGCCGGGTCACCGTTTTCCAATTACACACCTGCGGTAAAGGCCTATCTGATCGATATGCTCAATACCGACGCCGCCCGTTTTATCAAGATTGTGCAGACCGGGCGATCCACGCATCTGAAGGTGCCCATTACCAAGGTGGCCAATGGGAAAATCTGGCCCGCTACGCAGGCGCTAAAACTCGGGCTGGTGGATCATATCGGTTATTTATCCGCGGCCTATCACGCGGCCGCCAAGCTGGCCGGCATTTATAATCCCACCGTCGTTGAGTTTCATCGGCCGGCGAGTCTTCTGAATTTGATCAATGCGCAGGCTGCGGTAAGCCAGCCCAAAATGCAGCTTAGCCCGCACCTGATTTATGAACTGCTTAAGCCGCGCGTGGAATATTTGTACATTCAATAAGGCCATGGCCGCTGTTACTGCATCCGCAGCATCGCCAGATATTCGATATTGCCGCTTTGGCCGACAATCGGACTGGAGACAATTCCCTGCACGGCCCATCCGCTTTTTTGAATTTCGGAAATAACACGGGATAACTCCGCGCGTGACTGTTCCGGCGTCAGCACGCCGCGTTGGATTTTAGCGATTTGCGATTCGTAATGGGGTTTAATCAGGGTAACAATTACGCCGGTGGGCTTCAGGAGTAATCGCGCCGCCGGAAGAATTCTAGATTGTCGTGTCCAGCCCGTATCGATGGTAATGATATCCACCAATTCCGGCAGTTGAGTATGCAGGGCATTGTGGCGTTCCATGACGACAACGCGGGGATGTTTCCGAAGAGTCCAGGCCAGCACGCCGTAACCGGTGTCAATGGCGTAAACTTTCGCAGCGCCATTTTGCAGCAGGCAGTCAACAAACCCGCCGACATTACTTCCCAAATCAGCAGCCGTCAGGCCCGTAATGTTGATGGAGAAGCTTCTTAGCGCAGCACTTAACTTTAAGCCCGCTCGCGAAACAAAACTTTCTTCCAGTCCGGCTGCCAGACTCACCATGAAGCGATCTGGAAGATCATCATTCATTTACCGGTTTTCAGCGCATTGAGCTTGCGCATCATGCTGCTTTTGCGGCGTGCCACCGTGTTGGGATGCAGCGTTTTGCGTGAGGCCATGCGGTCGAGAATCTTGATAGCATCCTTGACGGCAGTCTGTGTTTCGGTCACGTCCTTCTTCGCCAAGGCGGTGGTGACTTTCTTGATTTCCACGCGAACGATTTTTTTACGGTCGCGGTTGCGCAGACGACGCTTGGCAGTCTGCCGAATTCGTTTCTTGGCCGAGAGGGAATGTGCCACTTACGTGCTCCTTAGCTTACGTCAAATATCTACTACAGCTCCGCCTACACCCGATGGCTTTCTACC
>DAHXLH010000255.1:0-11018 GCA_027366115.1 Phycisphaerales bacterium | reverse complement strand
AACGGTGCACAGCCCATTACAAAATTTATTCGTGATAAGCTGCTGCGAACCAATGAGTTGGTCAGGATTACACACGGACAATGGCCGCTGGTTCAATATAATGATTGGTATGCCGCCAACGGTGCCTCCGATGAAAAGACTCTTCTCCGTTACGCCCGGATCGCCAGGAAGATCGGGTGTGAATTATTCGTCGTGGATGGTGGATGGTATGGACACAATACAATTGATCTGGGCAAGTGGACCGTGGACCGAAAAAAGTTTCCTCAGGGTCTCGGCTATCTCGCTCGAGAGGTTCGCGGCATGGGCATGGAATTCGGACTCTGGATTGAGATCGAATGTGCGAACCCAAATAGTCCGGTTGGGCTTAAACACCCAAATTGGTTTCTCTCCTGGCACGGACGTCGGCTTTCCAACCGCGCTTTGCTGAACTTTGGCAATCCGAAGGTTCGGGCGTGGGCGGAAGCGACAATCAGTCGGTTGGTGACGCGATATAAGCTGGCCTACCTCAAGATGGACTTCAATACCAATTTTCCGGTACCCATCCATAGCTCGACTCTAAACGCGAATAACGACCCGGTCTATAAGCATTATTGTGGTTTAATTGACGTCTGGCGCTATATTCGGCGGAAATTCCCCAATCTAATCGTGGAAAACTGTTCCAGTGGCTCGCTTCGCGCAACGTTGATGAGTTCCGCCTTTTCCGATACCAACTGGATCTCTGACAATATTTCCAACAAGGCGAATTATGACATGATGTTTGGTGCTACTTACATGTTTCCGCCCGCAACTTGCAGTCACTGGACCGTGCGGCCCCAGCACGCCAATCCGGCACTGGATTTAGCCGCAAAATTCCAGGTCAACATGCCGGGAATGCTCGGACTCTCCGGCGATATTTCCAAGTGGAATGCCCGGACGCTTGGCGTTGCCGCCCGTGAGATCGCCCTGTATAAAAAAATCCGTCCGATGCTTCGACATGCCACAGTCTACCATCTTACAAAACAGGCAAACCCATGGCATCCACAAACGTGGCAGTCCATGCTGTACGTTGATGATAGTACAGGGCAGGCCTTGCTTTTTGTGTTTCGCGGAGGTGATAGGTCTTCTTCGATGAACCTGCGGCTTCGCGGACTAGATGGAAGCAAATCGTACAATGTTGTGTCACTGACCGGTGCGGCAATCGCAAAAGTATATCCAGGACGCTACCTGATGCACCACGGGCTGGAAATAAAACTTTTGTCGGCGGGTGGTTCTGAAATATTAGAACTGACGCCGGTACAAGGGATCGTTGAGAAAGGCGCTGCCTCCCGCCAGATGCACTAGCCGCTAATGGAGCCTGTTCACCTTGAACAAGGCTGTGACGCGAAAGATGCGGAAATATGTGAGCCTGGTAAGAATTGTCAGTGGCAGACCCATGTGGCGATACATCGGGCCGAAGGTAAAATAGCTGAAAATTTACTTTTCACAGGGCTTCTGACTGATGGATTCATTCAACTCGGAAAGACGGATGGAGGCAGGTTTTCCCAAGCAGCGGATGGTGGTTTTGCCGCGGCCAGTGGTGGACCGGGCGTTGCGCAGGATGTTGCCATTGCAGCTCGTGCCGTCGGATATTGGCTATTTTCCGGACGCCGCGAATCATTATGTGGATCGTCCGCAAGGTACGCCCCAGTGCATTCTGATATTATGTATCCGGGGAAAAGGGTGGGTCAAAATCGCGAGGGAGTCCTACGATCTTAACCCGGGAAATCTGGTGGTCATACTCCCCGGGCAAGCGCACAGTTATGGTTCTGACAGCGAGCATCCATGGACCATTCATTGGTGCCATGCGGCAGGCTCGGCGACGCGTTATTTTACGGATATGCTTGCTCAGAGAGAAGTATTGCCGATTCTACATGTCAGCCGTTATCTGAATCTTATCCCGCTTTTTGAAACCATGATTGATGAACTGTCTCTCGGATATTCAGTGAACCATCTTACTGTGGCGTCGATGACCTTGGGCCATTTACTGGCGTTGATCGCCACGGCCGGCCAATCCGCGCAAGTTGATGAATTCAGCCGCAACCGCATTCCACTGGCCATAGACTATATGAAAAGCCGCTGGCAAAAGACGCTCACCGTGCCTGATATCGCGCAGGCCTGTAATTTGTCAACATCGCACTTCAGCACGTTATTTAAAAAAACAACCGGCTATTCGCCCCTGGATTACTTCCTGCGACTCAAAATGCAGCGTGCCGCGGAAATGCTGGATACCACAACCCGTCCGTTGAAGGAAATTGCGGCGGATGTCGGATTTTCGGACCCTTTGTATTTTTCCCGGGTGTTTCATCGGATTTATAAAATATCACCCAGCGAATACCGACTGACGGCCAAAGGGTAAGGTGCCACCATGATCGTTGAATCATCCATACGCATCGTGGATTGAGCTATTCCGTCTTGGTGGTTGGGCGGGCAGAATGCTGGTGTGATGAGGGTTCCAATGTAAGCTTAATGGAATTAACAATAGGGAAATGTTCTGTGAATGTAAAAGAAGCGAAATTACGACTCCCCGCCGCCCCGCCTGATTGCACCGGTCCGGTGAAGGCCTGGGCACAGGCTGTCATGATGCGAACCTATGAACCGGCGGTTCCGGATAAAAATCCCCTGTTTCTGGAAAAGCGAGTCTATCAGGGCAGCAGCGGTCGCGTCTATCCACTGCCGGTGATTGATTCTATTTCAACTATCCCGCACGACAGGCCTTGGCAGGCGGTGCATCTTGAGAATGAATTTATACGGTTAATGGTCCTTCCGGAAATCGGCGGCAGAATCCACGTCGGGCTGGACAAAACCAATGGCTACGATTTCTTTTACCGCCAAAACGTTATTAAACCCGCACTGGTCGGTCTGGCCGGCCCATGGGCGTCCGGCGGAGTGGAATTCAACTGGCCGCAGCATCATCGCCCGGCCACATTCATGCCCGTGAATTGGAGCATTGAAGAACATCCCGATGGTGCCCGGACAATCTGGTTAAGTGATCATGATCCGATGAATCGGCTCAAGGGAATGCACGGCGTGTGCTTGCGCCCCGGTTTGGCGCGCGTGGAGCTCAAGGTGCGACTTTTTAATCGCACGCTATTACCCCAGAGCTTCCTCTGGTGGGCCAATGTCGCGGTGCATGTGCATGAACACTATCAATCTTTTTTTCCCCCGGATGTACACATCGTGGCGGATCACGCTCGCCGCGCGAATAGTGAATTCCCACTTTGCCGTGATCATTATTATGGTGTGGATTATGGTCGCCGCGCCAAACGCGGCATTCCTCCAGATCAAATGCCGACGCATTTTGTACCGCCGGGAAAATATCCTCCCAATGACTTAAGCTGGTACGCCAATATCCCCGTGCCAACAAGTTATATGGCAATCGGTTCCAGGCATGATTTCAGCGGCGGCTACGATCATGCCCGGCACGCGGGTCTGATTCATGTCGCCAATCATCATATCGCCCCGGGAAAAAAGCAGTGGACGTGGGGGAGCCATGATTTCGGCTATGCGTGGGATCGCCATCTTACCGATTCCGACGGTCCCTACATCGAACTCATGGGCGGTGTCTTTACCGATAACCAGCCGGACTTCTCATTTCTCGCGCCCGGCGAAACGCGGGCGTTTACGCAATATTGGTATCCCATCCGGGAAATTGGCCCGGCGATTGCCGCCAATCAATACGTTGCCCTGAGTTTACGGGCCGAGGGCCAATCACTTCACGCGGGCGTGGCGGTGGTAAAAGCTCATGATCACCTGACTGTTACCATCAAACACGCGGGAAAAATACTCGGTGAACATGGCGCAAAGGCGGATCCCTCCATGCCGATGTTATTTTCCATCCCGCTGAAAAGGCGCCTTGATCCGCGACAGCTTGAAGCAATTGTTTGCGATCATAATGGCAATATTCTGCTGCATCATCTCCCGGAAGCTCAGACGCAAAACCGCGTAAAATCTAAGGCACAAGCCCCGGCTACAGAACCGCCGTTGCCGCCGGACGTAAGCTCGAATGATGAACTGTATATCATCGGTCTGCATCTGGATCAGTATCGCCACGCCACGCGCTATCCGGAATTCTATTGGCGGGAAGCCTTGCGTCGCGATCCCGGCGACAGTCGGTGCTTAAATGCCATGGGATTATGGCACCTGAAGCGTGGTGAATTTACTGTGGCGTGCGATCATTTCCAACGCGCAGTTAATCGTCTCACCAGCCGCAACGCTAATCCTTATGATGGCGAGTGTTTTTATAACCTCGGCGTAGCATGGCGATTTTGCGGGGACGATGCACTGGCGTATGACGCGTTTTATAAGGCTACTTGGAACCAGGCGTGGCAGGCGGCGGGTTTTTTGGAACTGGCAAGAATTGACTGCCGCCGGGGGCATTGGGAGTCCGCCCTGCAACATCTCGACAAGGCGTTGCCGGTCAACGTGGAGAATCTCAACGCCCTTACTCTCAAAGCCATCGTGTTACAAAAATTGCAGCACCACGCGGAAGTCCAATCGCTTTTGGCGGCCATATCGCACATAGATAAGCTGGATGTGGGCAGTCGCTTTCTGCGGGGTGAAATATCAGATGTTCCCACACAGGAACGTCTTGATTTGTCATTGGATTTCGCGCGAGCGGGACTATGGGATCTGGCTCTGGCGGCCTTGCCTGAACCGCAAGATGCTGTGGACCCCGGCTCGGCACCGCTGGTTGATTACTATCGCGGATATTTTTTGCATAACAGTGGCCGGACGGCCCGGGCAAAAGAAAGCTTTGCCAACGCTGCAAGTGCCAATCCCGATTGGTGTTTTCCAGCTCGGCTGGAAGAAATTCTGATTTTGGAAACGGCCATTACCTGTAATCCAAGAGATGGGTTGGCTCATTATTATCTGGGCAATTTGCTTTATGATCGTAAGCGGCATGGTGAAGCAATCAAGCACTGGGAAAAAGCTGCGCGCTTAAAACCGGATTACAGTGTCATTTGGCGAAATCTCGGCATTGGTTATTTTAATGTGCTCAAACAACCTGCCAAGGCTAAACATGCGTACCAGCGCGCCATGCGGTGTAATTCAACGGATCCGCGGCTGCTTTATGAGCAGGATCAATTGGCCAAACGCATGGGAGTTAAGATCCACGCCAGATTGTCCGCATTGGAGACAAGCGGGAATGTTGCCTTGCAGATTCCGGCCCCGGCGGGGCTGATGACGCGCAACGACGGCCTAAAAGCACACCCGGCGGCCCCATGGGCACAACGTGATGATCTGGCGATAGAATATTGTGCGCTGTTAAATCTGGCTCGGCGGCATGAAGAGGCCTTGGCGATTTTAACACACCGACACTTTCAACCCTGGGAAGGCGGGGAGGGCCGCGTATTGGAGCAATTCGTGCGGGCCAATTGCAGTCTTGGTCGTGATTTATTGCGCCAGGGAAAAGCTGCTCAAGCATTGGAATATTTTCAATCGGCACTCAAGCCACCGGAAACGCTTGGTGAAGCCCGGCATCCGCTGGCGAATTGCAGCGACATTTATTTTTATCTTGGACAGACCTATGCCGCACTTGGCCAAATGGCGCACGCCAGGCAATGGTGGCGTCGCGCGGCGACCACCCGCGGTGATTTCCAACAGATGGCGGTAACTCAATATTCCGAAATGACGCTTTACACGATCCTGGCCTTGCGGGAACTGGGAAAAATGCAAGCGGCGGAAAAACTGATCCGCGCAGTAACGACCTACGCGAAAAAATTAGAACGGGCGCCAGCCAAGATTGATTATTTTGCGACATCGTTGCCGACCTTGCTGCTTTTTGAAGCTGATATGCAGGCACAGCAGAAAAATATCGCACTCTATTTGCAGGCGCAAATGCAATTCGCGCAGGGAAGAAAAAGAGCCTCAGCAAAACTGCTGACGCGGGTTTTAAGCTCGGATCCCAGTTATGCTCCGGCGTCGGAATTACTGGCAGAAACAATGCAACGGAGGCCCGCCGCCGGTAAACTCAGATCGTAGCCGGTCCAAAATGCCGCAGGTTTTAACCAGCTCGACAAAAGGAAATGAAAATGCACAATGAGTCGGTGCCACAGGAATCTGTAAAAGTGCGTCTGGGCTACGTCATTGGCATTGCCTCTGTGGCGGCGCTGGGAGGGTTACTTTTTGGTTACGATTGGGTTGTCATAAGCGGAGCCAAGCCATTTTTTGTGCCGCATTTCCATCTCGTAAATGCCAATACCATTGGCTGGGCGATGTCCTGCGCGATGCTTGGTGCCTTGGCCGGTGCTCTGATGACCGGCTGGCTGACGGATAAGTTTGGCCGAAAAAAACTTCTCGTGGTGGCGGGGCTGCTTTTTGCCATATCCTCCATACTGACCGGCTGGGCACCAAGCTTTGTCTGGTTTGCTTTTTGGCGCATTATTGGCGGTGTGGCCATTGGCATGGCCTCCAATTTATCACCCCTGTATATCGCCGAAGTTTCTCCGGCGCACCTGCGCGGACGCTTGGTTGCTCTGAACCAATTGACCATCGTTATCGGCATTCTTCTGGCGGATATCGTTAATTGGTTTATCGCCCAGCCTATTGCCGCCAACGCGACTTCCTCCATCATTGCGGCCTCTTGGGATGGGCGCATCGGCTGGCGATGGATGTTCACGGTCATCGCGATCCCCTCCCTGATATTCCTCATCGGGGCGCTGGTGATTCCTGAAAGTCCACGCTGGCTGGCCAAGCAGGGGCGTTTGGCCCAGGCCCGAACGATTCTCGCGCGTATCGGCGGAGAATCTCATGCGGACTATGAAATATCCGCTATTCAAGCAACTTTGCTGGGCGAGCAAATCGGGCGGGTGAAACTTTCGGACTTGCTGTCTCCGGGAGTACTGAAAATTATTGGCATTGGCGTGTTGCTGGCGGTATTTCAGCAGTGGTGCGGAATCAATGTTATTTTCAGTTATGCTCAAGATATCTTTCACGCCGCCGGCTACCACGTCAACGGCGTGCTCTTTGACATCGTTATTACCGGAGCGGTAAATTTAATATTTACCATCGTCGCAATGGGATTGGTTGATCGCCTGGGCCGGCGGCCATTGATGCTTATCGGTGCCGGCGGGTTGGTTGTCACGCACACGCTGCTGGGATTCGCGTACTATAAACATATTGAGGGCCTGCTGATTGTGATTTTGGTCATGGCGGCGATTGCGTGTTATGCCATGACGCTGGCACCGATCACCTGGGTTTTGATATCCGAAATTTTTCCTAATCGCATTCGCGGTACCGCTATTTCCATCGCGGTCTCGGCCTTATGGATCGCCGATTTTGTTCTGACTCAGACATTTCCTTCTCTGAAAGCCTCGATCGGCACCGCAGGGGCCTTCTGGCTGTATGCGATCATTTGCGCTGCAGGATTTGTTTTTGTTCTCACCGCCGTGCCGGAAACCAAGGGTAAATCGCTGGAGGAATTGGAAAATAATATGCTCGGTTAATACCCGCCATGCAGCCCCCGTTATTGCATCCGTTCAATCTATGAGACGATGACGTCCTCTGGCAAATGCCACCCGGCCATTACCCGGACACGCTCCCGGCAGGCTTGCTATCCCCAGCGGCAATCGCATAATAACGGTGGATTGGCTGGTTGCTGCGAAAATCAGGGGTTTATGAAATCTCGTTATTCTTCAGGTGTATCCTTGACGGGTTTGCGTAAGCGTCTGTATTTATCCGCTGGAACCGTTCATTGCGCCATTGCGGGACTGATACTGACGCTGCTGGGCTGGGGCGGACCGTCGTTCGCCGCGGCGGTATCCGCAGCTAAACCGGGTGATTCCCTGGCGGATAACCCCTTGCTGCCCCCGGCTATTGCCGTATCGGATCTCTGGCCGGATCTAACGCTTAATCAGAGCGTGCCCTCCATCGCTCCCGGACGCTTTAAACCCCTCTATTCCGCCAGGGACTGGCGGCATTATGAAAAAAACTACGCCCCGCGGATACTCTCAGCCATGCGCCATCGTGTTCTGGATAAAATTTCTGTCGCCAACTCCTTATTGCGTGCGGCAAAAAAGACAAGGCATCGCGGCCTGGCCCGCCTGCTGGATATTAAAGCCTTCGCATTAACTTTTCAGTCCCGTGCCGGCTCGCCGGTGGCCCAGCGTGCGCTGGCTCATTATATGACTCTGGTTGCCCCGCATAATATCGTTGAACTAGGCCCCATTTGGACCATGAGCCAACTGCTGGCGTATCTGGGCGCTACACCTCCGCAGGATCGCGAACACTTTGCCGCACTGGCCGAACGCGCAGATGTGCAATTAACCATGCAACTCCTGCGCGATGCCCAGGTGGCCGCCGCTGCCCGCACGGTTCGCCTGCTGGTTATTGAAGAGACGCTTCCCGTGCGGCGAAATCCGGTGCTGATAGGGCAGATCGGTAATATCCGGGCCTTGACCAGTCAAACTGTCACCATGATGGATTATCTGGATCAGCAGTATCATCAACTTCTTAAAGGCGATGCCGCAGCCGCAACACCTATATATCTTTATGCGTTAGTCATTCAAAATGAGCCTCTGGTGCGCCTGCAAATTGTCCGCCGCTGGCCGAAAAGCGTGCCGGCGCAAATTCAAAACCTTCTGGCTTCAGCTCCGGTAAATTCCCATGCGGATTATGCGGTAGCCAAATTACTGCACGACGCCGGCTCCGCGTTACCCTGGGGAATTCTGCGCGACCGCACCCTGTATGCATCCTTGCGGCATTACCACAGATTTCTCAATAATCCAAAAACAAAATGGGATCGCATTTCGCGGACGCTGGCAAAAATTGCCGTCGAACATCTTATTGAACAAGGTGCCCGGCCGCACCCGGATATGGCACCCCTGACGCCGTTTCTCGGGCCGCCAAAATCGCCCAAATCCTGAAAATATAAACCTTTTCCGGAGAATACCTTTGAAAATTGATGCGCACCATCACTTCTGGCGCTATACCCCCGACCAATACGCGTGGATCAGCACCGATATGGCCGCTCTGCGGCGCGATTTTCTACCCGATGATCTGCGGCAGCCCATGCACGCTGCGGGAATTCAAGGGGTTGTCACCGTGGAGGCCCGCCAAACCGTCGAAGAAACCCGTTGGCTTTTGGAATTGGCGCAGGAACATGAATTTATAAAAGGCGTCGTCGGTTGGCTACCTCTGGCGGCCGACAATATCCAAGCGGAACTTGAGCGCTGGTGCAAACATTCCAAGCTCAAGGCCCTGCGGCACGTGTTGCACGATGAACCCGATGAAGCCTACATGCTTAGTGCAGAGTTTAACCGGGGTATACAACTCCTGCAGAAGTTCAACTTGGTGTATGACCTTCTGATTTTTGAAAAGCATCTTCCGCAAACCATTCGGTTTGTCGATCAGCATCCTAATCAGATATTTGTGCTGGATCACATCGCTAAACCGCGCATTAAAGACCGCGTCATTGAGCCGTGGAAGAGACTTATCGCAGAACTGGCCAAACGTCCCAATGTTTTTTGCAAGCTCTCCGGCGTGGTCACGGAAGCGGATCACCATTGCTGGTCGCCCGCCGATATTCAGCCGTATCTGGAAACGGTGCTCAATGCCTTTGGCCCTTCGCGGCTGATGTTCGGATCGGATTGGCCGGTTTGCCTTCTGGCGGTGTCATACGCCCAGTGGGTGCGGACAATTCGTGACTTTATCGCACCACTTTCGTTGGCCGAGCAGGAACAAATCATGGGAAATACTGCCGCGAAAGCGTACCGGCTTTAACCAGAGAGGCCGCCGATAGGGGGGGCAAGGCCATCGGCGGCAATGTACCGCAGGCGTCCCGCCTGCTTTTATCGTGTTTCCGATGCCGGCAAGATGCCCGCGTTACAATATATTACGTTGCTGGCTTGTCGCATGAGGGGCGACAGGGGGGCAGCATCGTGCCCGTCATGCCGGGTTTCATCGGTTGGATAAACCGCCCGGCCGCCGCTATACTCCACGGTTTATGGGTGTTGGTATGAATTCTCGGAGTTAGAAATTATGGCAGTTGATCATCCGGCAGCTATCCGGTTGAAAGAAAAATTCCCCTCCCTTGGCCTGAAAGGTGCCGGCTTTCACGGGCAAGTGCAGATTTCCGTCCCGCGCGATCAGCTCATCGCCGTCGTCACTTTTTTACGTGACGATCCGGAACTCCGCTATGACATGCTGGCGGATATTACCTGCGTGGATTACCTCAATTACCCCGGCTGGGACAAACCGCGCTTCGGTCTGGTCTATGTGTTTAACAGCGTGGAAAAAGGCACGCCGCGCCTGATTGTCCGCGTCTTCGTTGATGAAAATGAGTTGGTCGTGGCTTCTATGGTGCCCCTGTATGCCGGGGCTGAATGGCTGGAGCGCGAGGCCTTTGATATGTTCGGAATCACCTTTACCGGTCATCCGGACCTGCGACGTATTCTGACTTGGGACAGCTTTCAGTCCAATCCGTTGCGTAAGGATTACCCCGTGACCGGCTTGGGAGAACGCTCCAACTACCCGGTAATTACCCGTCAGTCTTCTTAATCGCACCTGGGACGCTTCATGAAAATTGCCCTGAACTGGATTTCCCGGTATCTCAATTCCGTGCCTTCATCCGCCGCCGCGCAGGAAGCACTGATCCACGCCGGTTTGGTCGTGGAAAATGTATATCACAGCCACGGAACCGATGTGCTGGATGTGGAAGTTACCAGCAACCGCACCGATTGTTTAAGCCATATTGGCTTGGCTCGTGAATTGGCGGCTTTGTTCAAACTCACCTTCACCGCTCCGGCGATCCAGCTTGTTGAGTCCGGTGAACCCGCGGCCAATGCGATTGCAGTGAAAATCCTCGTGCCGGATATATGTTCATACTATAGTGCCCGTTTGATTCGCAATGTGAAAGTCGGCCCGTCACCCCAGTGGCTGCGCGATGCTCTGGAATCTATCGGCCTGCGCAGTGTCAATAATGTGGTGGATGTCACCAATTTTGTGCTCATGGAAACCGGCCAACCCCTGCATGCCTTTGACGCTACGAAAATTAACGATCA
>DAHXLH010000245.1:0-4949 GCA_027366115.1 Phycisphaerales bacterium | reverse complement strand
CACCATGCCGGAATTCGGATTTTTCGGGTTGTTGCCTGAGGTTGTCTTCGGAACCGGCAGCGGTTTGGTGGGCCTGAACCGCAGGTGAACTTTTCCGCGCAGCGTTACCACGCCGGTTTTCCCGTGATAAGCCAGCGATTGCGACCAGGAAAAGGCGCTTTGCCCGCGTTGTTGCGCCGTGTTGGTGGTCGTGGCAGGGCGGTAGTCCAACAGAACCATTTCCCCTGCAGTGGGTATTTGCAGCAGACTTTCAAGGGCGTTGTAGGCCAATTTTCGGCAATTCAGCCGCATTCCTGTCAACAGCGCGCCGGTTTTGCTGTAGCTGGCGTCTCGGGCCACAACGGTGTTACCGCCCGCCGGAGCGGAAGCGACCAACTGAGCCAATTTCATGGCATTACGATCAGTCGTGCGGTGCGCAAAATGTATAAGCATGGCGGGTGCCGTCAGACTGCTGTGTTGATCTGCCCGGCCCACCAGAGCCGCTACCACATCGCCCGCCAGCGTCGCCTGCCGCGTCTTGGCGGAATATTGCATCTGATGTTGCCAAGTAACGTCCACGCGAGGTTCGACGGCTCGGGAGGATTCCGGAAGGCTCAATTCGCCGGCACCCCGAACCGTTACCTGCTGGAGTGCCCGGAGCAGATTTATTGTTCGGCCCTTAAGCCAATCCGCTCCCTGATATATGGCCGAGGGAATCTTCCCCGAGTTATCTGACTGCAGCGTGACCGCGCCCTGTGTGCGATCTCCGGATAATTCATACGCGGTAGCTCTGATTGGACGTCCAATGTTGTAGATATGAACAATGGTATTATTCCATATCCGGAATCGGCCCACGGTCAGTTGGCCGCCCGGATTGCCTGTCAGGGAGGTTGCTGTCGGAGCGCGGGCCCCGGCTCGGCGGATCAGATGCGCGTGGAGCCTGCCGGCGCTAATGGTGAATTTTTCCGGTATTCCCCCAATTTTGGCCGCTTTTTGATAGAAGGTCAGGGCGATCTGGCCGCGGGCTTTTAATTCATCGGGCACGGGGTTGCCTTGCGCCTTAGGCTGGCGGGTCAAGAGAATCAGATGCGAACACTGCATGCTATTGGTATCAGCGGCCGGTAGCCCCGGATCGGCGGAGGCAATGGTTACATGGCCATCAGCGGCAAATTGACGTAATGCACTGCCGCCATGTTTACCGGAGGTTTGAACGAAGCCGGCGGAAAATTTTTCGGCGTGCAGGGAAGTTTGACCGTTGGCCAACCGCACGGCACCTGTAATTGTTATTTCTTTAAGCGCCAGCTTCCCTTGGCCAATCGCTGGTGCCGTGGCCGCTGGGGTCGGCGTTTTCGACCCAGGGGCAAGATGCACGGTCAACTGCTTCAACCAGGAGCCGCGCCATGGCGTTTTTCCCGCAGCCGCACCGGTCATAGCAAAAGCTCCTGGCCCGGTAAGCCGGGCATGGTGCGTCAAGTTACTGTAAACAAGTGTTTCACAGGTGATGTATCCCATGGATGTATCTACCAGCCGCACACGTTGTTTTGCCGCCGCCAGCATTGTGACGCTTTGTCGTGCGGACTCGTAGGTAACTTTCGGTGCGTAGCCGGTGCGGGCAGCGCCATCATGCATGATCACGGGCTTGCCCGGCGTGCCCGTGGCTTGTAGAAATACATCCCGACTTCCGGCCAGCACCACCGGGGAACGGCGCGTCGGGCGCAGCACCAGCGGTCCGGTCCAATGGATCACCAGAGGTGGACTGCTGGCTTTATTAGTTGTCGCCTGCTGCGATTGAGTCGCGGTTGCTTTGGATGTCGGGCCTGCCTCGGTGGGCGCGGCGGCAGGGGGGGCACTAGCGCCGGCCGGCTCAGGCGTTTTTTCCGCCGTCTGAAAATAGAGCCGCAGCCGGTTAGCCAGCATGGTTTGTTTGCCCAGTGCCACATGGACGTGGCGGCCAAAACTAAGGGCATAGGTGGTCAGCACCGGAGGGGCGACTTTGGCTGAAGTAACTGCAGTAATAGTATTCGCGCCCGGTGCGACCGCCGGCGTCGGCTCGATCGCCGGCGCGGTTTGTGAATGTTTTGCCGGAGATGTGGTTGCGGAATGATTAAATAATCCACTGATAATAAGCGTGCGGCCACGCGTAATCTGTAAATCTTCCAGAGTCTTGTTAGCGGTGTTGATTTCCACGGTCAGATCCGACCCGTCAAATTTCAACTGATCGCCGCGGACCGCTACGGTACCGCGGCTGGTCAACAGACCCTGCTGATAATCAAAATGCAAAGGCTTTCCCAGCGTCATTTGAATTTGCCCGGGTTGCCGCACTACGACGCCGCGCTTAAACGAATTCAGCGGGCCGGCAGTAATGGTAACATGCCCCGTCAGCGTTCCCTTGCGCAAGTACGGATTGCCAAAATTGGCAAACTGCCCCGCCCCTGCCGCACCTCCACCGGTGGCACCGATCAGCACATCACCGGTCTGGGAGTCTACTAAAATTGATTGTCCCTTGGCAGTATAAAACTGTAACTCCGGTTTAATGAGCTGATATTCTCCACCTCCGACCGGCTTGGCCAACGTGGCCCGCATGACATATTGCAGCACACCCTGCGCATCACGATTTTCGATGGAAATATGGGTAGCGCCCGTGCCCGGCACAATGGCCAGCGGTTTGACTTTCTGCCCTGTGCCGCCGCCACTGGATGAAAAAAATTGCCCCTTCAGCCCCAGAAATAGTGCCAGCGCCAGCACCAGGCCGCCAGCGTAAATCAACAGTTTTCGCGTTAGTGGACTCAAAAAGAAAAACTCCGTATGCACAGGAATCGGCAATTTCACCGTCGATGGTCTGTGACTCGCAACGGCAAAACGATGGCGTCGGCCCTCGGCGACAGCCATCCTGCCTCAACTGTCAACCGCTGACTGGGGACTATACGTCGCCAAATTTAATTATAGCGAGCCAGCACCTGATCCCATAAATTCATCCCCCGGCACATCCATTCCACCGCATCGCGCACCGCACCGTAGCCGCCGGGAAACTTCGTCACGTACCGCGCCACGGCCCGCACTTCTTCCGCCGCATCCGCTACCGCGATCGGGCAGCCGCACTTGCGCATGACCGGCAAATCGGGCAGATCATCGCCAATATACGCGCACTGCGCATCGGTGTATCCAAGTTGCTGCAGCAGGTCATTATAAATATCCAGTTTATTGCTGACATTCTGATACACGTACTGCACGCCCAGTTCTTCCGCTCGATGCTGCACCACCATGCTTTCCTTGCCGGTAATTAGCGCCACGTGTCGATTGAGTTTTCGCCAGCAGACAATGCCGGTGCCGTCACGCACATGAAAGCGCTTAATCTGCTGGCCGCTGTCATCCCGGATGATTCCGCCATCGGTTAATACCCCGTCCACATCCATAATCAACAACTGAATTTCCGGCGTAATGCCGCGCGGGGCTGCTTTTTCCAAATCGTTCATGTTTGTTTCACTCCTGATACAGATACTGTCACCGCCGGCACTCCCGGGCGACTATTCCACAATTCGCAGGCTTACAACATCCTGCACGTCAATTAACCCTACGGGTTGGTTCCGCGAATTAACCACTGGCAATTCATCAATTCGATGTCTATTCATCAGTGCCAGGGCCTCACTGGCCAGCGCTTCGGCATCCACATGTTTGGGATTGGCAGTCATCACCTCTGACATCGGCCTATCCAGCACATTGGCTGATTGCCGCAGTTTTCGCCGCAGATCGCCATCGGTAAATATTCCCGCCAGCGTCCCCTGCGCGTTAATCACAATCATCGCGCCGGCCCGTCGCCCGGGCAACTCCTCAATTCCCATGGCCTGCCGTAAGGTCATCGTATCATGTACTGCCGCCAGATTTTCACCAATCTTAAAGCTCATGACTTCCCGCACACGCATTAACTTGCGCCCCAGCGAACCCGCGGGATGAAAAGCGGCAAAATCTTCCGCGGAAAAATTCCGCGTACTCATGACGCCTAATACCAGCGCATCGCCCAGGGCATTCATACAGATAATGCTGGTCGTAGGAGCCAGTCGTAGCGGGCAAGCCTCTTCGATGGCTCCCATCGCTATGCAAATATCTGATAGCCGGCCCAGTGTACTGTCGCTTCGGCTGGTAATCGCAATCGTTGGAACACTTGCTCGCTTGAGATAATCCATCAATCTCGTAAGTTCATCCGTTTCTCCCCCGTACGACAAAAGCAACGCCACGTCCGTTGCCCGCACGCGGCCCAAATCACCATGCAATGCTTCCACCGGGTGCAAAAAATGCGACGGCGTGCCCGTACTGGCGAAGCTGGCACTGATGCGCTGCCCCGCCAAACCGGATTTGCCGACGCCGCTGACGACAACTGTGCCCGGCAGATTTGGACCGGTACAGCGGTAAATCAATTCAATGGCCGCAGGCATGGCTTGATCCAGCCGTTCCGCCACCTGCAAAAGCGTATGACCTTCCGAACGCACGACATGCTGTGCATCGGTCAGAAGCTGCTGCGGGGAGCTTGAATGTGGCGGCGCATTGGCCGAAGGCGTTTGCATAACGTTTTACGATATACGATTCCCCGCATCGCTGCCAGCGCGTGGCCTTGCCGCGACCCACTAACCTAATAAGTAACTTAATAAGCGGTTTGACTTCAAGCCGCCGGTAACCTAAATTCATAGTATAAAATTCGCCCCCATCGTCTAGAGGCCCAGGACAGCAGATTCTCAGTCTGCATACACCGGTTCGAATCCGGTTGGGGGTAGTGGGGGGTATGGGCCATGGCTCAAGCTTCAGGTTCAACTGCTGCGTGGGGCCATGCGGCTCCCGCACGCTCTGCACGACCACATCCGCCTGAGCGGCGATCAGCAACTCTTTGACAATGTGGAAGGCTCTGATGGCGGAATTACTTGCAGAAGACAACACTGTTTCGCGGATAACGAGAATCGGATACACTGCGGTGTGTATGA
>DAHXLH010000243.1:0-6751 GCA_027366115.1 Phycisphaerales bacterium | reverse complement strand
CTTCCGCATTAGCAGTACTGACAAATGAAATGCCGGCCTTCACCAGCACGGGTCCGGATTTTCGCAAAAATCGTCCGAAGACAATAAGGTCCCGGCCGGTCTTCTGCGTTACCTGCACATCAGCGGCCGGGAATTGTTTCACTGTCGCGGCCGTACTTTCCGCGTGCTTGGGAACAGGTCGCATGCATTCTCCATAAAACTGCGGACTAATAATCAACTACGGAGCATATTCGGAACTTGGAATATGCTATCCCTTGGGCCGCAGCGTTGCCATGTCGATCACAAAGCGGTATCGGACATCATTTTTCAAAAGCCGTTCGAAGGCTTGATTAACGTTCTGGATCGCTATGACTTCCACATCGCTGACAATGTTATGTTTCGCACAGAAATCGAACATTTCCTGCGTTTCGGCCATGCCGCCGATGGCGGAGCCGGCGATGCTGCGGCGACCGTGGATAATACTGCTGCCCAGCAGCGGCGGTGTCAGAGCGGTTAAGGCACCTACCAGCACCATGGTGCCGTCAAGCTTTAACAACCCGGCGTATGGGTTTAAATCGTGGCCGGTGGGAATGGTGTTAAGCAGAAAATGAAAGCTTTTGGCATGACGGGCCATCGCGGCGGAATCGCGGGAAATCAGGACTTCATCAGCACCCAGTCGCATCGCATCCTTGGCTTTCTCCGGAGAGGTTGTGACCATGACGGTGTGAGCGCCCATGGCTTTAGCAAACTTAATACCCATGTGCCCCAGACCGCCCAAACCAATCACACCCACTTTTTGTCCCTTGCCAATTTTCCAATGCCGCAGCGGAGAATACGTGGTAATGCCGGCACATAACAGTGGAGCGGCGGCTTTGAGATCCAGCGTGGATGCAACTTTAACGACAAAACGTTCCTCCACAACGATCTGATCTGAATAACCGCCAAAAGTGTTTTCATTGGTGCCGGGGATTTTGGAATTGTAGGTCCAGACGGTGCCGTTTTCACAATATTGTTCCAGATCAGCGCGGCAGGCTGGGCACTGTCGGCAGGAATCAACCATACACCCGACGCCGGCGAAGTCGCCGACTTTGAGTTTTACAACCTCACCACCTACAGATTTCACGCGGCCGACAATCTCATGGCCCGGAACCATCGGATAGGCTGAACGGCCCCAGTCATTGCGACACTGATGTAAATCGGTGTGGCAGATACCGCAATAAAGAATGTCTATATGTACATCTTTTGGTCCCGGCACACGACGAGAGAACGCAAAAGGCTCCAACGGGGAAGAAGCACTTTGCACTGCATAGCCACGTGTTTGAATCATAAAAAAGTCCTTTCCAAAACAACCGGCCGGCATGGGCCGGTTCAGCGAAACATTATACCCAGCTAATAGCCGGAATTCCGGCGGTCCAATGACGGCGGCCATCACTTATGTTTTTCGCCCATTCGCGGCTCGGTGCCGTTAAGCAATCGGCGGATGTTGCTGCGGTGTTTAATGATAATCAACGCGCCAATCAGGCAGCCGGTAAATATCAGCGGCGCGAGTTTAGCCCATGGCTGGGGATATAGAAAGCCATCAATGGGCCCTATGTCATGGCCAATAATTGGAATCAGGGTCATAAACACCACAACGCCCACCAACGATGAAAGCGAGATAATGCGATACACCAGAAACACCAGCAAAAATATCAGCGCCGCCCCAAGGCCCGCGAGCGTTAATACCGGCCACACCCCCATCACCACACCAAAGGTGGTGGCCACGCCTTTGCCCCCTTTGAATTTTAAATAACAGGGAAATACATGTCCAAATATGGCGGCCGCGGCTGTGGCCAGGGGCAGCCACACCGGGCCGTGCCAGTGCCGCACAATTAAATCCACGACCAGCACCGGGGCAAAGCCCTTGAGAAAATCCAGCACAAAGGCGTACCAGAAATAGCGCATTCCCAACACCCGCCCGGCATTGGTGGCTCCGATATTTCCACTGCCTTGCGTGCGAATGTCCACGCCGCGCATCAGCCCCAGCAATAAACCAAATGGAATGCCCCCGATCAGATACGCCATGATAATACTGATCAGAGTCGTGACTAAAATCTGCGTGCCAGTCATGAAAGTCCTGTGAAAAACAAACCGGTTCATTAACCCCGCAATTTTAATTTCGCATTGCGGAAGCCTGTATACAGCGCTTCCAGCTTATCCAGATGCACGCCCGGCTGTAACGTCTGCCCCGCCACAAGGGCCGCTCGGGCCAAGTCTGTGCGATCGGGAAGCTGCGTGGCGAGGGCATCCATTGCCTGTGCCATGCCGGCGAATTCCCGTGGGGAATCCACAATGGTTCCCAGCCTGTGATTTTCTATATAGCCATGGCAGCCCAGAAAACGCGTACTGATCACCGGCAAGCCATACGCCACCGCCTCCAGAGCCACCAATCCGAAGCTGTCATAAAATGTCGGCAAAAGCAGCGCATCGGCAGCGCTGTAAACGCCGCTGATCACCTGCGTAGGCCCGATGAATTTTACCCGATCGGCCACGCCCAGATCCTGAGCTAAGGCAATGTAATTTTTAACTTTGCCCAGCCCCACCACCACCAGCTTCCACGAGGTTTTTGTTTGCGCCACCGCCCGAATCGCCCAGGATAATCCCTTGCGGCGAAAATCATGGCCCACAAATACCGCCACACGGTCCTGAGGCGCCAACGCATATACATCTCTAAACCATTGGCGATCTTTTTGAATTTGCGACGCCTCGGGCGGTTGAAGCATCATGGGATTTTCAAGCAACGCCAGTTTGTCATCCGCGGAACCGTATAGCGACCGGAAATCATCTTCCATGGCGGGGCTGATGCACAGAATTTTCCATGGCTGCTGGTCGGCCATGGCTTGCGCGGCGCGGCGCTCCAGAGCCAGAAGCGTGCGTTGTTTACTGGAAAATTGGAGCATCAGACGTTTGAGATTGGCAGCCTGGGAGGTTTCGCGAGAGGATACAGATTGCTGCTGAATTCGCGCGTAAACTCCGGCATGAGGATGGTATAAATCTCCCGCCCACGCGACGGTCATGGAATGCGCCACATCAGGATGATTCGCTTTACACCAGTCTTTTGCCGCCACACCAAATTGCCGAAACCCGATACCAGTACTTAACTTTATCGCCGGCAGACGGTGTACATGAACCCCATTGGGAGGCACGACATCCGGCAATTTACCGGCTTGGGCCGAGCGCTGCACATCGTGTGACGCACCCTGATGGGCGGCCTGATATTTATGTCTTTTCCTGGCGCTATCATGACACAGGGCATGAACTTCGTGCCCGCGCCGAGCTAACTGTTCAGAAAGCCAAAACGTATAATTTTCCGCCCCGCCGCGCGAAGGGTCAAAATGTTCAATGATCAGTGCTATTTTCACACCGCCTCCTTTCGCCACTTCTCGGCAACTGCCTGCAACACCCTCGCAGCGGTAATGCCCGTCATGCAACGATGATCGATCGGGCAGACTTTCAACTGGCACGGCCCGCAGGGAACCGATAGGGAAATCTGCTGCTCATTTTTGTAAAATATTTCCGCCCAGCGCGAATCGGTGGGACCAAAAAGTGTGACCAGCGGCGTATCGAGTGCGGCGGCGAAGTGCCGAGGCCCCGTGTCGTTGCATAATACCACGGCCGCGCGGCGCACCAGTTCCTTGATGGCCCCCAAACTTACTCCGGCACCGTTATTAAGTCCATGCAGTGGAATCACGCGGGCTGCAATACCTGGCGGGACGCCCTCCAAGATAGCGTCAATAAGCGGGCGTTCACGCTCTGCCCCGCCAATAAGCACATAAGCCGGCGGCCCGTTGTGACCGGCGGCGACCGCTGCGGCCACGGCCGCGAATCGCTCCGCCGGCCAGCATTTCGCGGCACCAAAATGGGCACCGGGGAAAAGTATCATAAACGGTGCATCGCTGGAGATTCCCGCCTGGGCCAGAACCGCCCGAGCCTGATCCCGTTCACATTCGGTGATGGCCAGTAGCATTTTTTTATCACGCTGCGGGCTTCCCAGATGGCGGGTTAACTCGAGGTAATAATCAATCGTCGGCATCGGCTGAAACGTATTCCAGGACGACGCCTTCACATACCAACGTGGAATTTTTTGCAGATCAGTCAGTGCGCTGGCCCCGCGCGGTAATTGGTTCCCCGCAATGGATTCCCGCGCGGCACGGCGCTGAATCATCAGACGGACTTCATACTCCGTGCGAGGCACGGGCTGTATAGCATCGGTCAGCAATATCCGCCGCCCGTCACGGTTGTAACCCAGCCGCCGGGGAATGCCCGCGCGCCAGGCGAGAAAAGCGGAGCGAAAACTGTTGGGTAAAATCACGGCAAGATCAAATTTCTGCTTCCGCAAAGCGGCGGCGGTTTGTGAATAATTGATACGCCCGGCTTGATCGGCGGCGTAAGACAGGGCCGCATCAATGAGAGGCAGCCCCGTGAGCACGGGCTGCACCAAAGTTTTACCCAGGCAATTGATGCGTGCCGTGGGAAATAACTGACGCAACGCACGAAGAAACGGCGTGGCCATAACCGCATCGCCCAGCCAGGTGGGCATGATGACAAGAATCTGCTGTGGGTCGCGCTTTGAGTTCACGCCGCTATTTTCATCGGGAGTTTCATCCGTTGCAATGCCCCTGCCAATATTTTATCCCAGCGGATAATCTGGCACTGCCCCATCGCCTGTCCGAGTGATCGGCGACGGATCCCGCAGGCGTTAATCCCGCAGGCGTGCAGCGCGACGGGAAGGCGCGGCGGGTTCTTTTACGGTGCCGTTATCCGATGGAACATGGCGGCTGATGGCATCACGTACCGTGGCTGCCAAGCCCACTGGATCAAGGCCGATTTCCTTGAATTGTTCCGATCGACTGGCGTGGCGGATAAAGCGATCCGGCAGACCCGCGCGGGTTACAACCCGGGCATCAAGCCCATTGGCCTGAGCATATTCCACCACCGCCGAACCAAAGCCTCCGACCACGGAATGGTCTTCAAGCGTGATGATCGGCTTGCCGGTGGCAAATACCTGCTGCAGCATGGCACCATCCAGTGGTTTACAGAAGCGGGCGTCCACGACGCCAACGTTTAATCCATCATTTTCCAGTAATTGCGCTGCGGACAAGGCCTGCACCGCCACCGACCCATAGGCAATGATTGTGGCATCTTCGCCGGCTTTCAATACGCGCGATTTTCCGCCCTGCTTGCCAATGGTCCATGGAACCAGCTCGCCCAAAGGCTCCGGAGGGCAATTATCGCGCGGATAACGAATTTGTACCGGGGATTCCTGCCCAACGGCGAAATCCAGTGCTCCGATTAAATCACGTTCATCCGAGGGTGAAATCAGCACGATGCCGGGCTGACTGCGCAAAAAGGACAAATCGCAAAATCCATGATGCACCGCACCGTCATCTCCCACGAGGCCCGCGCGATCACAACAAAAAATAACCGGCAGCCCCTGCAGGCAGACTTCCTGAAATACCTGATCAAACGCCCGTTGCAAAAATGTGCTGTACACCGCCACAATCGGCCGCAATCCGGCTTTAGCCATGCCTGCCGCCATTGCTGTGGCGTGGCTTTCGCATATTCCCGTATCAAAATAGCGATCCGGAAACAGCGGCTTAAGTTTGATCATACCCGTGCCATCCGGCATGGCGGCAGTAATTCCCACCACATTGGCGTGCTTACGGCACAAATTGGTCATGGCGTCCGCAAAGGCCGCCGTCCATGATCGTCCGGAACCCTGATTCATAACCACCCGGCAGCCTTCCACACGGAAGGGCTTGGGGCTGTGGAACGTGGTGGGGTCTTCACACGCCCATTCGTATCCTTTGCCTTTAATCGTTTTAATATGCAAAACCGCGGGAGCATTCAGGCTTTTTAGTTCGTGGAGCTTTTCCATTAAGCCAGGCAGATCATGGCCGTCAATAGGGCCGAAATATTTTAACCCCAGGTCTTCAAATATATGGCCCGGAGCAATGGCATTTTTAATGCCCTGCTTCACGTGCACCCCGATATCACAAATCTGCTGGCCATAAGGAATACGATCCAGTAATTCCTGCACGCGGCGCTTCACTTCGTCATACGTGGTCGTCACGCGCAGATGCTCGAGGTACCCGGCGAAGGCCCCCTGCGGCTCGCTGATGCTCATGGAGTTGTCATTAAGGATAATCAGCATTTGCCGATTCAGTGTACCGGCATTGTTCAAGCCCTCAAACGCCACGCCGTTAACAATGGAGGCGTCACCCACAAATGCCACCACGCGCGTATCATGCTTCAACAGGGCATCGCCCCGCGCCATTCCCACCGCCGTGCTCACGGCTGTGCCAGCGTGGCCGACACTGAAAAGATCATAGGGACTCTCGCTGGGGTCAGGGAAGCCACAAACGCCTCCCATTTTCCGCAGAGATGCAAAATTTTTATATCGGCCGGTAATAAGTTTATGGGGGTAGCACTGGTGTCCGACATCCCAAAGCAGGCGGTCGCGCGGCATATCAAATATGGCATGCAAGGCCAGAATAATTTCCACCGTGCCCAGATTAGGCGCAAGGTGCCCTCCGTTGGCACCGACCGTGGTCACAATGGTTTCGCGGATTTCCCCGGCGAGTTGGGTTAGTTGATCCACTGTCAGGCGTTTTATGTCTGCTGGTGATTCAATGCCGTCGAGAAGTCGTTTCATTATGAAGTTCTCACAAAACCTTAATACTCCGCTACTCGTATAGATGATATGCCAGCGGGGTTAAAATTGAAAGCGGAA
>DAHXLH010000170.1:0-10348 GCA_027366115.1 Phycisphaerales bacterium | reverse complement strand
GCCTCCACCTTTTCCAGCACCGCATAATCAAAATGCGCCCGCCGATTTTCAATCCGCGGCGCATGCACCTTGCCCTCCGCGACCGCCGTCTTTTTATTACTCGCTGATTTCGCCATAAAACTGATAGCAGTATAGCACCAGTCCAACCGCTTGTCGCCACGTTGAAGACGCCCATTGTTGAAGACGCTCATCCCCATTCCATAGATGGACGCAAGGCAATATGAATTGTTATACCATTGGTGACTTTTGAGGTGACCAAAATGTCTGATATTCTTCAGGGCAAATGGGACGACCTGGTAAAAAATCATGACTTGCACGGCCACACTGTGCGCGTCATCGTGTTGGACCAGCCCCGCTCAGATAATCCTTGGCTTAAATCATTGCGTGCCTGGGCAGACAGCCACAAATCCCTGGGGCACAAAATAGACGACAGCCGCGAGAGTTTTTACTCCGGGACGGCTGTGATCCTCCTTGACACCAATATCCCACTGCGCGTGGCCATCCCCAGATATTGCTTCCACGACTTTCCCTTTTTATCGCCACCGCGCTGCTTGGCAGGATTTTCGTTGCTTAAAAACCGTCCCGTGGCCGTATCGTAATATCGACCGTCGTTGCCTGATCCCAGCAGAAACAACGCGATTTCCTGATCCAGGTAGTATTGCTTGTTACCGCCAGCGTGGCGGAGCCAGGAGCCAGAAGTCTCACCACAGCGGAACGACGACACAACGAATCGCGCGATAGCCAATGAGGAATGATTGATGGATAAATCACCGGAAATCCCTAGATTTTTGGTCCGTGGTGATTGATCCGTGATCAGGGAATTCCGCCACAGCGGCGGCGGAGGAAATGGAGGACGTGCATTTGCGTTGGGCAGACAGGATGTCTGCGGTCCGGTGCTGCCGCCGGCGGCGCCGGTCGGGAGGCGTGGATTCCAAAAGCATGTCGTCCGTTGCGACCAAATACAGCTCCTGCTACGTACTTTGGCACCGATTATACATCGGGTAAAATTGGCTGCAAACGATTGCCATCAGCCGGTAATTCCCGGCGATCTGCTGCTACACTGACAAATTGGCTGGACTGTGGGATAATCGGGTTTGGGCGGGGTGGTAGTTCCGGGGCGGCTGGCTCGCGGAATTTTGGTTAGCAGGCAGAACAGGGCGGCGCAGATTTTGTGAGTACGCAAGGCAGTACCAGATCGACGGAACAGCAGATTCATGCCGCGCTTGATTCGGCTTATCGCAATAAAACTCCGCTGGGTACGCTGTGGAGTCTGTTTCAGAATTACCGGCCACGCATGGTTCTGGTTATTATCGCCTTTGCCATCAAGCAATCGCCGGTCTGGGCCTTGCCCATTGTCACGGGTAACATTATTACTGCCGTTACCCAAATTGACTTTCACCGCCGTGGCGGCCACGCGTATGCAAATGGGCCGCTGATTCGGTTTATGATTATCAATGCGGCAATCATGTTTGTGCTCATTGGGCAGAATATTCCCATGCACACGCTGTATGCCAAACTGCTGTCATCGGTGGTGCGACAGGTGCAACTGGTGCTGCGATCCGCGCTGGTGGTGCGGTTGCAGCAACTTTCCATGAGTTTTCATGACAATATGCTGGCGGGGCGGCTGCAAAGCAAAGTGTTGCGCGACGTGGAGGCGGTGCAGCAATTGTCCAGCCTGCTGATTGATACGCTTCTTTCAGGGGCGCTGGTTCTCGTGGCGGCATTTGTTGTGACCATCACGCGAAGCCCCACGACGCTTCTGTTTTTTCTTGTTACCGTGCCGGCGGCAGTGGGCCTGACGCGACTGTTCGGCGGGGTCATGCGGCAGCGGAATGAGGCATTTCGCATAGAGCTGGAAAAAATGTCCGGCGAAGTATCTGAAATGATTGAGATGATTCCCGTGGCCCGCGCCCATGCGGTTGAACAATCAGAGGTGGACCGGGTGAATCGGCGGCTGGTGCGCATCCGGCGGGTGGGGCAGGAACTGGATACCACCAGCAATCTTTTTGGCTCATCCGGATGGGCGACATTCCAATTTTTTCAGATGTTGTGCCTGGTGTTTAATGTCTGGCAATGCTATCACGGATGGATCACCGTGGGCGATGTGGTGATGTATCAGGGCTTTTTTGCCATGGTGGTGGGGTCGGTGCAATCCATGGTGGCCACGATTCCCCAACTGGCCATCGGGATAGAATCGATAAGGTCTATCGGGGAGGTGCTGGAATCTCCGGATATTGAACGCAATGACGGTAAATTGACGGTTTCTTCGGTGCGCGGGCACATTGAATTTCAGAGTGTTTGTTATAAATATCCGGGTACCAGCAGGCAGGCGGTGGAGAATTTTTCACTGGATGTGGCAGGGGGGGAAACCATTGCGGTGGTGGGGCAATCCGGATCGGGCAAGTCCACGCTGATGAATTTGATTATCGGGTTCCGCAGACCCACGGCGGGCAGAATTCTGGTGGATGGTATTGACATGGAGGCTATTAACCTGCAAACCCTGCGTCGTTTTTTGGCGGTTGTGCCGCAACAGGTGGTACTTTTCAGCGGCACGGTACGGGAAAATATTGCCTACGGCCTGGAGCATGTCACGCAGGAGCAATTAAATAGTGTGCTGGAAATGGCGAATTGCACAGAGTTTATCCGCGAAATGCCCAAAGGTATCGATACGCCGCTGGGTAACCGGGGCGGCAAACTTTCCGGTGGGCAGCGGCAAAGAATCGCGATTGCCCGGGCGATGCTGCGTGACCCGCACATTATTATTCTCGATGAAGCGACCAGCGCTTTGGATTTGGCGTCCGAGCATCTGGTGCAGCAGGCGATTTCACGGTTGGTGAAAGGCCGCACTACTTTTATCGTCGCGCATCGGTTGTCCACCATTCGCGATGCGCATCGCGTGGCGGTGATGGATCGTGGTCGGTTGGCGGAAGTTGGAACTTACGCGGATCTGTTAGCTCAAGGCGACTCCGCGTTTGCGCGTCTACATGCTTTGCAGGTTTAGGTTGTTACCGTTTGCTGTGGGCCTTATGATTATGTTTCAGGGTGCGGCTTGCAGGATATTTTTGACGTAGGGTATCAGACCGCAGGTCATGGCATGGGCCAAAATTCGGAGAATTTTTATGATCGCGTGGATTGCTCTGATCATCGCTGGGATATTTGAAGTTATCTGGGCTATTGGGTTGAAATATTCGCATGGCCTTACAGAGATTGTCCCCGCTACGGTCACACTCATTGGAATGATCGGAAGTATGGCGCTATTGGCGGTGGCGGTAAAAGCCATTCCGGTGGGGACAGCCTACGCCGTATGGGTCGGTATCGGAACAGTTGGCACGGTACTACTGGGGATTATGTTATTTAAAGAACCCGTCACCGTGTTGCGTCTGGGTTTTATTATTCTGATTCTTCTAGGTGTCATTGGTTTAAAGCTCACTGGGCCATCATAACTGAACTCCGCTGTTGCGCAGGCAGGCAGGGGCATCCGCCGGCCGATGGTGGACCGCCCGCAATGGGGCGATGCAAACTGGGGATTCCAAAACGGAGGCGGAGGGATTCGAACCCCCGGTGGACTTGCGCCCACACCGGTTTTCAAAACCGGCGCGTTAAACCGCTCTGCCACGCCTCCCAATGTCAACTTGTCTGAAGATATGGAATATCACATTCCAATCTTCAACTCTCTCTTTATTGAGCTTAAACAGTACCGCATTCAATTTACCGGGTCAAATGTTTCATATTGTCCTTACTTTCATATTTATTCCGCATTGACACAATGGCGGCAGCAAATTACGATTCAAAATTCGATAACGCTTGATGCCGGTGTCAGACGGAATTGTCGCAGCATCAGGACGGGAATAGTGGAATGTCGGCATCGACTGGATTTCCGATAACTTCACTACTCGACCCGACACGGAAACAAACAAGTGAGCGGAACATCGTGTTCCGATGGCATAATCCCAAAATGTTTTACATTCAGGAGGATTACCTATGCGGCGGTTTCCAAAATTAACGTTGATCGTGGCGGCCCTGACATTGACATTAGGGCTGTCTGGTTGCGGCAAAGGGGGCAATAACGCCAGCCAATCCGGCACTCCGGCCAACGCGCCGGCCGCGGCGGCCAAGCCCGTGCATGTATATCCCAAAGGCACGCCCATTAAGCTGGCCTTTGTCAGTAACAATGTCGCAAATTATTGGAACTTCGCGCACGCCGGGGTTCGAGTTTTTGAAAAGAAAACCGGCATTCAGGTAACGTTCCGCGAACCGGCCAAAGGGACGGTCGCCGAACAAAATCAGATCATTGAAGACCTTGTAACCGAAGGGTATAACGGCATTGCCATCAGCGTTATTGCCCCCAATGACCAGATACGCACGCTGGATTCGGCGGCGCGATCCTCGAATTTAATCTGCGTTGATTCCGATGCCCCGAAGTCCAGCCGACTGATGTATATCGGCACCATGAATTACAACGCCGGGCTGTTAATGGGTAAGGAAATTGTCAAACTGCTGCCCAAGGGCGGGCAGGTGGCGATTTTTGTCGGCAATCTTGCCGCCCGTAACGCCTCCCGGCGACTGCAGGGAATTGAACATGTTATCAAAGGGCATGGCATTACCATCGTGGCCAAAAAAGAGGACAATCAGGACTACGCACGGGCTAGATCCAATGCGGAAAATGTCATCAGCGCCTTTCCACATTTGAGCCTCATGTGTGGTCTGTATTCTTATAACGGTGCCCTGGCCGCGGCCGCCGTGAAGGCCGCGGGAGACAAAGGTAAGATTAAAGTCATCGCCTTTGACCAGGATCCTGATACGCTTCAGGATATTAAAAGCGGGCTGATCAACGCCACGGTCGTGCAGAATCCATTCATGGAAGGGTACCTTTCATGTAAATATCTGCGAAACATTTGCGCTAACGGCATGAAAGCCGTGCCGACACCGGCCAATGTGGATACGGGTGTACACATTGTAGACGCCGGAAATCTGGCCGCCTATAAGAAAAAACTCGCGAAGATGATGGCCTCGAAATAAGCATTATTTTATCTGGTCACACAGGATCACCGCATGGCCGACGATTACATCCTGCGAATGCGCGGCGTGACAAAACGTTTCCCAGGTGTTACAGCTTTGGAGCGTGTGGACCTGGAACTCCGCAGCGGCGAGGTTCTGGCCCTGATGGGGGAAAATGGTGCCGGGAAAAGCACGCTAATGAAAATTCTAGGCGGGGCACAGCCGCCCGATGAAGGCACGCTCCTTGTCGATGGCAAGGAAGTGGCGTTTCGCAATGTTTCGGATTCCCGCCGCCACGGCATTGTGCTGGTGCATCAAGAATTGATGATGGCGTCAAATCTGGACGTGGCCGGCAATATTTTTCTGGGCAGCGAGAAAAGCTCCTGGGGCCTGTTGCGGCGGCGCGCCATGCGATCCGCATCGGAATCAGTCTTGCGCCGCGTAGGGCTTTTATGCTCACCGGCAACGCTGGTCAGCACCCTGACGCCGGGCCAAATGCAAATGGTGGAAATTGCCAAGGCGCTTTCTCATAAAGCCCGAATTCTGATTCTGGATGAACCCACGAGTTCGCTGACGGTTACCGAATCCGAACAACTCTTTAAAATCATCGGCGATCTTCGCAGAGACGGTATCGCTATTATTTATATTTCTCACCGCATGGAGGAAGTGCAACGCCTGGCAGACCGGGTGATTGTTCTCCGTGACGGCAAGCGCGTGGGTGAATTGCAACGCACCGAAATAACTCAGAACAAAATTGTCTCGATGATGGTGGGGCGGGAACTCACAAATTGGTATCCGCCGTTGCGGCCCGCCACGGAATATCGCACGGTTTTGAAAGTGGAGAATCTGATCGTGCCCGGTGCACCCTGCGCCGTGAGCTTTGAAGCTGGAGCGGGTGAAATTGTCGGCTTTGCGGGGCTGGTCGGCTCCGGTCGAACTGAACTAATGCATGCGATCTTTGGAGCCACACCGCCGCTGGGAGGTACCATCGTCGTGGAGTCAAAAGCCTTCACGCCACGCCGCCCTCGTGATGCCATTAACCGCGGTATTTATCTGGCGCCGGAAGACCGCAAACATCATGGCCTGGTGCTACCGATGACGATTGCACAAAATATCTCCATGCCGGATATCCATAATTATAAGCCGCGTGCGTGGCTGCAACGCGGGCGTGAACTGACCGTGGCGAAAAAGCAAGTGGACTTGCTGCGGATTAAGGCTCCGGGTGTCAAATCCCGCGTGGGAAGTCTGTCAGGGGGCACTCAACAGAAAGTTGTGCTGGGGAAATGGCTGGCTATGCGCCCCAAAATTCTGATCCTGGACGAACCCACGCGCGGGGTGGACGTGGGGGCCAAGGCCGAAATTTACCGGGAGATGATGGAATTGGCCCAGCAGGGGATTACCATTTTGATGGTCAGTTCCGAAATGGAAGAAGTATTGGGCATGAGCGATCGAATTATTGTCATGCGCGAAAGACGCATGGAAGGCATTTTGCCACGCCGACAGGCCACGCAGGAACGCATCGCGGCCCTGATGACCGGGGCCGGGAAAATTGATAAAAGCATTGGAGTCTGATGAGACGTGAGTTAGGTATTCTTTGTGCCGTGGTGGTGATGTGCGGGTTTTTATTCTGGAGTAATCATGACTTCGGAAAAGCCGCCAACATTCTCAACGTGTCGCGCCAGGCGGCCATGCTGGGTATATTTGCCATCGGCAGCAGTTTTGTCATTATCACCGGCGGCATTGATCTGTCCGTGGGGGCGATCATCGGTTTAACGGGGGTGCTGATCGCCAAAATTTCGTCGCCATCGGTACATTGCCTGAATCATCCGCTGTGGGTCGGTATCAGCATTGCTCTGGCGGTGGCATTGCTGATTGGGTTAATTCAGGGATTGCTGATATCCAAATTAAAACTTCAGCCGTTCATTGTCACGCTCGCGGGAATGTTGCTGGTGCGGGGAACCGCACAAATTATTACCCATGGCGGAACGCTGGGCCTGGGAACTTCGCCCCTGATTAACCTTTCCACCGAAGGGCTGTTTCATTATGGCTATCATGCCATTTTAGCCTATCCGGTTCTCATTTTTCTCGGCGTGATTATTATCTTCGCGTATCTGCTGCACGCCACCGTTTTTGGCCGATATGTATTTGCCATCGGTGGCAATCGGGACGCGGCGCAATATTCCGGTATTCCGGTGGACCGGGTGGAGACTCTTACCTATGTGATTTCGGCGGGGCTGGCTGGTGTCGCGGGCATATGCTATGCATCTTACATTGGACAAATGACCTACAACGTGGGTAATGGTTATGAACTTAATGCCATTGCCGCCGCGGTTATCGGGGGCGTTTCGTTGCGGGGGGGTGAAGGCAGCGTGCTGGGGGCCATCATAGGATCAGTGATGATGGAATTGATTCAAAACGGCATTATTCTTTTCAAGTGGGTATATCACTCGGCGGGACATCGGGAGGTATTCCGTTTAAGTTCCAACTGGACGTACTTTATTACCGGTGCGGTAATCCTTCTGGCGGTGTTAATTGATCAATTGGCCAATATTTTTAATAAGCGCAAGCGCTTAAGGCGCCAGGCGCAAATTGCGGCTGCCAAGGTGTAAGCGGCGGGGCGGAACGATCCATTACTTCGCCACGCGATGCTCATGGTTGTTAATATGGTCCATGCAGTAGCATGGTGTGCCGGCGCAGCGATTGCAATAGCGGAATTCCATCTGCGGATTACTTTTTTCAGTAACTCCGCAGGTCGTGCAACGGTGAAAGGGCGCATCGACCGCGGTGGCCGCTTTCTGCACCATTTTGCGGTGCCCGTAGCGAATGCGATTGATAATATCCCGGTGAAAGAATATCAAAAAATTAAGCACAGCCGCGAAGACAATAGCGCGTTGCGACCAGGGACCCGCCAGGAACATCCAAGCGTAAAAAGCCCACATCAGCCATCCCAGATACTTCACCTTTACTGGCAAAATAAATGCGACGTAAATAACAAAATCCGGATATAAAAACGCAAAGGCCAGAAAAACCGAGCCAAACAGGTAGAGGCTTCCCACCGCACTGCCCGGCACCAGCAAGGCTGCCGCCACGGTGGCCATCCAGCCGATCAACAGGAAAAGATTGTAATGCAGTGATCCCCAGGTATTTTCCAAGGTGTTGCCGAGAAGGAAAAAGAAATAAATATCCAGAAACAGCCAGATCGGACTGTACGATGGCGGAATCAAGACAAATGAAATCACCCTCCACCATTGCCCGGCCCACACCATGGGCGCATCGAGATACATGCGGCTAATGATGTTCGGATGGGAGAAGTGCAATACAAAAAACAACACCTGCCCGATGATAATCCATATTGTCAGATGCGGAATCGCGAAGCGGGAAAGTTTGCGTTCCAGTTTGTCTTTGAATCCCATGCGTATACGCCCTTAAGCCAAATAGCGGAATTCTAAGGCGGCGAGGGGTGAAAAGCACATGTTGCAACAGAATTTCAATCACCGGGCTATCATCACGGCCCTCTATGATCGCAACGCACCCGCGGAGCACCGGATGGTTAATCCGGCGGTTGATCCGGTGCCGCCAATCAACCACCGGGTAATCACCACGGTGCTCGGAGTCGCTGTTCCGCCAAGATGCTAAAAATCACACCATCGCAACCGGGCCATTACTCGTGCGGGCTTCTGACTCCTTTTGCGGAGACGGGAAGTTTTTGGTGATATTCGTTACACTTAATACTGGTCCGGCGATGGTATCACAGCGCTGGATGAAAGTTCAACGCACGAATGTGACAGAACCGGTAGAATGTCCGGATAATGATGGAACGACAGGTAATGAAGAGTTCGGCTATGCAACAGACAATGGATGTCGAAGCAAAACTGCGGGATGCGGACAAACTTATTGCCCGTTATAGCGGTTCAAGTAATCCGGAACGCCAATTAAAGCTGGCACGAACCATTTTTACAAAAGGGGCGCTGCTGCTGCAGATCCGGAAGTTCGAACCAGCCTTGGCCGCGTTCGATTTTTTGCTGCAAACTTTTCAGGACAATAAAGAAGCCTCTATCCAGCCACAAATTGCCAAGACTCTATTAGACCGGGCGGCGGTGCTGGATATTCTGGGGCGGCGGGATGATGCTCTGGCCGGTTATGCCCGTGTTGTTGAGCGGTTCGGCGATGCATCCAATGAGGCGGCCCGAGCGTATGTGGCCTCCGCGATGTTTAACAGGGCTTCGCTGTTAACGCGGCTGAATCGCGGTCCTGAAGCGCTGGCCGCGCTGAATGCTTGCCTTGATGACAGTCAAATTAAATTGCCAGATCGGCTACTGGCCAAAGCGTTATGGATGCAAATTGAACTCCTGGAAGATTCGGGACGGGATAACGAATCCTTGGCGGCCTGCCAGAGGATCATGGAACTGTTTGCGGACAAAAAAGACATTGTGGACCAAAACCGGCTCTGCGAGATCATGCTCGAACGGGTAAACCTTTTAATTGCGCTGGATCGCGGGCCGGAAGTTATCAGCGCTTATCAGGAAGCCGAACAAAAATTCGGCCCCGTGGCAGAAGACGTCATGGGGACGCAGACCGCGGGTTATCTGGTAAAAAAACTCAAGGAGCATCTGAGCCTGAACCGGATGATCGAAGCGCTGGGCTTGGCCGAGAAAGCGCTGGAAGCCTTTGGTACGTTTGTTGATCCACCCTGGTTTGACGTGGCGCAGACGGCGGGCAAAACGCGCCTGGTGGCGCTATGCCGTCTCCGACGGGTGGAACCGTGTATCGCGGCGTATGATGTGGTGGTGGAGCAATATGCGGATGTGCTTGACCCGGCCACGCGCGGGGAAGTGGCGGCGATGTTGCTGGATCAAAGCACTGAGTTGGCGGCCCGGAGGGAATATGCCGCCGCCGATAAAATCAGTGATCAGATTGTTCAACGCTTCAAACCGGCGGATGATCCGGATTTAGCGGCGGTTGCGGCACGGGCGATGTTCAATAAAATCGCACTGAAGGCGTTTATGGGAAACGGCGATGATGTCATGCCGGCCTGTGACGCATTTATTGATCGCTTTCGCTACAGCACGCATCCTGTTATTTGTGAGATGTTGTTCCATGCCTGGAGCCGAAAAGCCGCACTGCTGGATTCCCAAAATCAGGACGCCGACGCGATTCAAGCGTATGATGCCGCGATCAAGGCCGCAAACACACTGTCTCTTCCCCCGTTGCCGGTAGCCACGATCATGGCAGGCAAAGCGGCGTGTCTATCACGGTTGGGGCGGCGGGCGGCGCAGCTTGAAGCGTATGATGAATTAATTTCCGCCTATGGAGATAATTCCTCTCCCGGAATCAGAACGGTGGTGGCTCC
>DAHXLH010000164.1:0-10364 GCA_027366115.1 Phycisphaerales bacterium | reverse complement strand
GTGGCCTTGGCCTCCCTGGATTTGATGCAATCCGCCCATACGCTGGATCATGCGCAGGAGATCGCCGCCGTCATGGCTGAAGGCTTGGCCCCACTACGTGACCATCCGAATGTGGGGGACGTCCGGCAGGTTGGCCTGGTGGCCGCCGTGGATATTGTACCCGACCGCAAGCCGGGATCGCGCTTTGATTATCATTGGCGCATTGGGGGAGAATTGTGCACGTCCATGCGCGAAAAGGGACTGATATTGCGGCCGCTGGCGGACACGCTGGTGCTCATGCCGCCGTTAGCCGCCAAAGCGCAAAGTATTCAGCGCATGACGGAAATTGTTGTAGAATCTATAGGCAAGGTGGAAGCGGTCATTGGCCGCAAGCAGGAGATGCAGTCGTCATGAAATCCGATAAATTCAATGAAATTGAGGAACTAAACACCCCTGTTCATCCCAATAAAATCCTCTCTGCATTCGGTAAGCCCGGGTTGTTTATTACCGGCACGAATACCGATATTGGAAAAACCACAGTGACCGGGGCACTGGCGGCGGCGTTTCGACGTTTAAATATTCGGGTGGGGGTGTGCAAAGCTATCGCGTCGGGGTGTCCCAAAAATCCAAATCGCGGCAATGGTAAGCACCTCCGTGATGATGATTTATTGTCGCCGGATGCCGTATTGGCGGCGACGATGGCCGGGCTGGATACCAGCAACGACGACATCATGCGGGCGATAAGCCCCATCCGATTTGCGGCTCCGGTTTCACCCCATGTCGCTGCGCAACTTGAAAATCGCGAGCCGGATTGGAATCGCCTGGCGTCCGCGATGAACTATTGGCGTGGTGCCTGTGATTTTCTGCTGGTGGAGGGGGCCGGTGGATGGCTGGTGCCGTTAAATCGGCGACTCTTTACCATTGCTGATCTGGCACAGATCCTGGCCCTGCCGACTGTGGTCGTAACCGGGGCCTATCTGGGTACGCTGAATCACACATCCCTAACGGTGGAATCCATACGGGCACGCAATATTCCGGTGGCGGGCCTGGTGGCTAATCGGGTGCCCATTGAGCGGGATATATCTATCCAAAGCAGCTTGGACGAATTGCCGCAGCTTATGCACACGCCCATGCTGGCCGTGTTGCCACAGGACTCTCAGGTAACACTCACCCATGTGCCAACCAATTTTGTTGACGCGTTGGAACCCTTCGCGCGGCAATGGTGGAACCAGGCGACCAAGACTTAGAACTCACTGAGAAGTGGCCGCGGTATTGGTTTGAGAATGCGTCCTGTCCGCTTCCTTCAGCAGCCGATTAATAAGGGAAGATTCCCCCGCCTGTTGCGTGAATTCCAGCCCGCCGTCATTTTGCAGATAAATCACATACAGACGACCCGGTTTAACAGGTCGGTACACGGCCTGCCCCTGCACCACATCCAGCCCCAGCTTGGCCGCCGACGCGGGGTGCTGCATGAGTTGGCGGATCTGCTGCCAGAGATTAAGCGTAAAGGTATCCGGGCGTCCGGATTTTCCAGTCAGGCACTCGGGTACGCCGTGCGAACCCAACAGGCTGCTGCCTAACTGCGGAGATTGTTTGCTGGAGAAAATCCGACGGAAAAAGGCCAGAGACTTGCCCCGAAGCAAGTCGCCGTTTTCCACAAACTTCTTGCGGAACTTCAGTACATATCCATCCACGTAGGGTGTATCACCGGGAATGACTATTTTTTTTATAGGCAACGGCGTGCGCTTGCCATCGCTGCCGGTAACAAATTCCTCCCACAGAAGCGTGGTTTGCCGCACCTGTCGCTTGCCGTTGGTGACTTGTCCGTCTACCACCAGTTCCGCCATGCGGCGCTTCCCGGTCAGGCGGTTGATGATCACCTGCAGTCGCTTGCGTTCACGTTCCAGTTGCAGGATGCGGGCGTTGCGCGACGCGAAATAGATGGCCATATTAACGCCCGCCGCCATGACGGTTGTCAAGACCACCAGGACAATTACGCGCTTAAGAAAATTTCGCATCGCAGGATCCTTTATTGTTTCAGGGCGGCCAGAGAGGCTTTCCATTTTTTATTCATGGCGGCCGCGGTTGTCGGCGTCCATACGCTGCCGTCAGAACCCTCATATTTTATCAATACGCCCTTGGAATTCACCCAGAAGTTTGAAATTCCGGGGTCCAGTTGTTCGGTGAGATGATAGGCCGTGATCTTCCGGCCGTTAACGGTGATGCGTTGTGTTCCGTGGACCGTCAGCAGCCGCAATCCCAGACGGCGCGTGCCGGAATTAAAGGTGACAAATCCCATCGCCGAGGGCTTGGCTAGATTTACTAACCGGGGCCAAAAATATTTTAACGTCAGGGGCAAATAGGCCGGCATATAGGAAGGCAATTCAAAGTGGGTGGGCTTATTGGGTTGACCCGGGACCACGTGCCGCCGCTGCATGTACACCGTCATCCAACGGTGATGCACCATCAAGTCGGTTGGATTGCCGTGCTTATCCAGCGCCGGAACATAGGCGGACTGTTCATCGCCGGTTTCCTGGGCCCAGTGAATTTGCCTGTTGGGATACGGGACTTTGATATGTATTAATTTGGACTTATGGGTCTTCGGGTCAATAACAATGCGTTCCTGCCGCAATTTGACTTCCTGTGGATTATTAATGGGCACCAGGGTTTCGACGGCTTTATCCCATGTGGTGTAATGCGTAGTGGGACCGGGGGTTTTGCCTTGCTGGCCGTACGCCCAGAAACTGCTGGTCTTGGAAAATATTACCGTGCCATTGGGTAAAAACGTGCGCGCGTTGGTACTGCTGAAAATGCCGGTATACCCGTCTTCCGTGCCGGTGTAGCATGACAAAAGAACATATCCAATATCACGCCCGCCGGCTTGAATTTGATACAAATGGGGATGAATGGCTTTATGGGCAAGATCCAGTGCCGAGACACCTTTTAACCACGTGCGCCCGGCGCTTACCGCCGCCGCCCGCTGTTGCTGAAGGGCTTTCAGGTTCAAAAGATGAAAGTGCCGGGTCATGGCCAGAAAGCAGGCCCGCGCTCCGTCGGCCTGATTGGCGGGACTGAAAAAGGTCAGCAGGTAATAGAGCTTCGGTGCCGCCCGGACAATAAGTTGTTGGCGCATGACGGGTTGATTGTTTGATGCGGTGGTGAGTTGCAAAACCAAAAGGCCCGAAGGTTTGCCCGAGGTGGTTAACATTCGTCGCGCCAGGACCTTGACTTTGGGATAGTTATGTTGCGCTTCCGCGACAGTCTGGTCCAGGAGGGTTTTCAGCGGCACGTCTTTTTCCAGTTCACTAAGATGCACGACAATGCCCCAGCGCAGAGAATTATTTACAAACGTCACCAGCGTCCCGGGCATCACTGGGATAGCTCCATTTTTTTGCGGCGGGGGGGGGCTTAAACTTGGGCTGCAATACTTCACAATTCAGGGGCGGGCGCAGTTCAAAACCATCCAGGGCGTCAATCCAGACCGGCGCCAGCATGTTCATGCCGGGCATTTGGGCACCTTGCGCAGCGCGAGGTATCCCCACGAACACAAGACATATTGTCAGCAGGAGGCCGGTCACCGTGATCCGTGGATACAGGTGAATTTTTCGGGACGATTGTTTCATCGCAAGTGCGCGCATTAAAAACTCCGTGCGAAATTAAATTAATGGGATTGGTTCTGCTGAACCCACTGAACCAGCGTATTAAATTCCTGTTCATCCAGAGGTAAATCCAGATTCCGGCCCTCATAACTGATCAGGTTCACCACGCGTCGGTGGCGCATGGCCGCTACCCAGATGAATTTTCCACCCGGCCCGCCCATGGCTTTATAAATATACATCTTGCCGTGCCGAAAAGTGCTTTCCACGTATACATTGCGTTCATGCGGCCACCCGCCCGAGAGCATCCTTCGGTAGACATGTCCGGCAAGCGTCTTGGCCGGGGCTTTTAATCCCGGTGCCAGCACCAGGTAAACCTGCTGGTAATGCCGGTCGCGGCCTTCTAAATCAATATTGCCGGAAGTTATGTATTGCAATCCGCGCGAGCTTTTGACCGCCGCGTGCATAGCGCCCCCGTTTCCGTACAGCGTATTGCCATCCAGTCGCGTGATCAGCGTGACGGCATAAGCGCTGCCGATAGCTAGCAGTAGCAAAAACGCCAAGGCTCCCAGCAGCAGCCTTTTGCGCGCGATCGAATTGTCCGTCAGTGAATGCTCCGCCATGTCCTTATGATAAACCAAAAGGCTTATTAAAAAAACCTTGGAGGTATCTGCTGTTTTGGCGGCAAATCCCCCACGCCAACCTCGTCTCTCGCCGCATCAATCGCGACGGGCCGGGGCGCATCGCGGTAGCAGGTCGCATTTCCGCGGCAACTCAGCGCTACCGCATTGAGCTAACGGACGCGGCACGGCTGGATGCCAAATGCCAGATGCGAGATGCGAGATGCGAGATGCGAGATGCCAGATGCTTCGCCCTCGCGCGACGCTTTCCTACCGGGATGAAGCCGCATATTATAAACGTTATGATAGACGGACCAACTGACACACATGTGGGTGGAATAGTTATTACAGGCGTGGAGAAAACCTATCGCCTCGGACGGCGCGCGGTGCGGGCGCTGGCGGGGGTGGACGTGACCATTAACGCCGGTGAGTTTGTCGCCATAATGGGGGCCAGTGGCTCCGGAAAATCCACGCTGCTGCATCTGTGTGCGTTACTGGACACTCCCGATGCCGGCACTATTAGCGTTGATGGCCGCAACCTGGCACAGCTCTCCGAACGCCAAGCCACATTATTCCGCCGGGAAACCGTAGGGGTGGTATTTCAGAGTTTTAATCTTGTGCCCACGTTAACCCTGCTGGACAACGTTTTACTGACCGCTCGCCTGGCGGGAAAATATACGCCCGCCGTCCGGGACCGGGCCGTTGAACTCGCTGGCGCGTTAGGACTGGCCGAGCGTATCACGCATCGGCCTGATGCGCTCTCCGGCGGTGAACAGCAACGTGCCGCCATTGCCCGAGCCTTACTTCTTAAACCGCGTGTGCTATTAGCCGATGAACCTACCGGAAATCTGGACTCGATTAGCGCGGAAAATTTCTGGCGATTGCTCAAAGGCGTCCTGGCGGATTCTGTCGCATCGCCGACTACCGTTGTAGTGGTCACGCATGAACCCGCGGCCGCCGCCTATGCGGATCGGGTGCTGGTTTTGCGGGACGGCACCCTGGCGGGGAGTTTTAATGTGAAGGAGCAGGATGATGCCGGCAGCATTGCAACTCGCTATCAGCACGCTTTGGCGTAAACCCGTTAAACCCCTGTTGACCGCCTTAGTCATAACCGCGGCAGTGGCTCTGGTGATGACCGCCTGCAGCGTGCTTTCCAGCATGAGAGCCTCGCTGCAAAACAACCTGGCTTCCGTATTCGGACAAGTTGACGCCCGCATCACGCCTATTACCCAAGGGGCGGATTCCGCAGTTCCAGGGGGCATATTATCCAAAGCGGCGAATTGCTCGGTGGTGCAATATGCGGCGGGCCGGACAATGGCTTTTTCCCGAATTCGCATCGGGCATCGCACCAGACCGGCACACCTGATCGTCGGCAGTTGGCCGGCGGCTCAAAAAATTATTCCCCCGATATTTTCCGCCGGTGGCCCGCTGACCAGCCCCGTGGGCCAGATCCTGCTCAATGTCGCCCTGGCTCACAGGCTCAATGCCCACGTTGGCATGACCGCCACCCTCCTGGGACCCGCCGGCGCGCAGCGGGTAAAGATTGTCGGTCTGGTGCAGCGCTCGGCGGTGAAGCGCTATTTTTCTTTTCCCTCCGCGTATATCACGGGACAGACCCTGCAAAAGCTCACAGGCGTAGCGCCGCATTGGGGCCGCATTGATATAAAATTCCGGCCGGGCATTACCAACGCAGCGGGTATGACCGCCTTAGAAAAAGCCCTGGGGCCGGGCGTAAAAATCCGATCCATGGGAAAAAGCCGCAAGCCCTTTGCGCCCATGGAGAAAATGTTGCAGCGCCTGCGCTGGCTGATAGCCGTTCCCACCGCCTTGGGTGCGGGGTTGCTGATCTTGGCAGTCTTTGCAATTGGTATTCAGGAGCGTGTGCGGTTTTTCGGACAATTGCGGTGTATCGGCGCGGCGCGCAATCAAGTGGCCATGACCGCACTGGTGGAGTCCCTGGTGCCAATGGCCGGCGGTATATTGCTGGGGCTGGCGGGTGGAGCGGCTGCGGCCTGGTTTCTGGTGCATCATCTGCGGCATGGACATCTGGTGTTCCATCCCGGCATTGCAAGTTTTATCATCGCCGGTTCCGCCGGACTGCTGGCAGCAGCGGTGGGCATCGCCCTGCCGGTGTATAAAGCCTGGCGCGTGACCCCCATGGCGGCAGTGGCCAATATGAGCAAAGCCGCAAGTGCTAAATCTTTACGGCCCGCATTATGGGTTGCCATAGGCGCTTTGGCTCTGCAGATTCTGTTATGGTGGATTCCCAATCCGATATGGGCGCTTTGGGCGTATGTGCTGGTCGGAGGCCCATTGGTGCTCTTGGCGGCGGTGGCGTTGGCACCGGTAACTGTCGCGGTTTTTGAGCGATGGTTCAAGCGGCCGTTGGCATGGTTGTGGCATGTTGAACCAACCTTGTTTTCCACCGCGGCGTCACCTTATCGGGCGGGCATGATGGCGGCGGCTTTATTGGCGGCAGTATCTTTTTTTGTTTCCATGCAGGCGCGCGGCATCGGTTTGCTGGAATCATGGGAATTTCCCGCCCAATTTCCTGATGCCTTTGTCTTCAGTCCTATTACCCCGCTGTCCGTTCATCGCGCGATGGAAATTCCCCAGCATATCCCGGGCGTAACAGGAGTTTCCGCCTTAACAGCCTTTTGGATTCCCGCACGGATCGGTGCGGCAAAACAACAGCAGGTGCTGTTTGTCGCCGTGCAGCCCAAGAGCTTTCTGCGCATGCTGGGTGTGCATTTTGCTCAAGGAAATAAAACCTCCGCCATGCAAGCGATGCACGCCGGTACCGGTGTGTTGATCGCCGGTGATGCGCTGCGTTCGTGGCATCTGGCGGCGGGAAAAACCTTGGCCGTCGGTACGTTGGCGGGTGTAAAACGACTGACCGTGGCGGGTGTCGTGACCTCGCCGGGCGTGTCTATTGCCCAGAGTTTTTTGCGCGTGCGGCAGGCCTTTCATCAGGCGGCGGCGGTGGCCCTGATCGGTACGCTGGCGCAGGCGAAGGAACTCTTTGGTATTAACGGCCCCAATCTTGTCATGCTGACGTTAAAACCCAGTGTCAACGGCATGAAAGCGGTGGCCGGGGTCAAGGCGTTTCTGGCTTCCGGCGGTAAGCAATCTTTTTTACAGCGGCTGCTGAATTTTCAACGCTTTGCCCTGCATGGTACATCCGTGCGGCACATGAAACGGGAACTGGATTATATTATTACCCGCGTCATGCGGGCGCTATCTCTGGCTGCGTTGGGCGGAATGGGCTTGGCGGCCATTGCGGTGGCGGCTATGGCGGCGGCCGCAGTCAGACAACGCCGTTATGAATTCGGTATTCTCCGGGCGGTGGGGGCCGGGCGGTGGCAATTATTACGCATGGTTCTGGCGGAATTGTCGTTGATTATTCTGGCGGCCATTGTGCTGGGCTGTGCCTTAGGGCAGTACATGGCCTATATGGGAACTCTGCTGGATCATCGCTTAAGCGGTTTTGATTCCCGTTACGCCTGGGCTTGGAATGCCATGCTTTTTGCCGCCGGCGTATGCTGCCTGGCCACGCTGGCCGCGGGTTTTATCCCCGCCTGGCGGGCGGCCATCGTGGGTGTAAGATCCTTACTGGCCCCCGGCAGAGAATAAGCCATTTAAAGCGTTACTGTTTCTTTTTCTTGGGCGGCATATTCACCGGTGCCAGCACCTGGGCCGTGCGGCATGGCAGATAAATTTGCACGCTCTGATTTCGACCATACATCGGCACGTCCTGCCGCGGATAAATGACATCGCCGGCCACGCGCCCAAAGCCGTCAAATACGGGGCTGTCGGTATCCAAAATAAGCCGGTAATCGCAGGGGTCCGGTACCGGTATACGCAACCCGGTGTAAGATTCGATGGGATGAAAGTTAAAAACAAATACCAGCGGCCCACGCCGAAACGCCAACTGCCGCGTGTCTTCATGCACCAGTAGCTGTTCAATAAACGGGTCTTCCAGAACGCCACGCTGCTGATCCAGCAACTGCATGGCGCGGTCAAATATTTTTAACCCCATGTAATGCAGATCATCACGATCGGCCAGAGACCAGAGCCGCCGGGCGTGCTGATAGGAATAATTGTTGCCCGGCCGCGGAAAATCCACCCATTCCGGATGGCCGAACTCATTGCCCATGAAATTCAGATACGCTTCCCCGGCCAACGCAAAGGTGATCAGCCGGATCATTTTATGCAAGGCCAAACCCCGCTCCACAATCGGATGCCCCTGGAGCTTGCTCATGTTCCAATACATTTGCTTATCCATCAGCCAGAACGCAAGCGTTTTATCGCCCACCAGCGCCTGATCATGACTTTCAGCATATCCCACATGTTTTTCATTGCGCCGGCGATTCATCAGGGTATCGTATAGGCCGCCGAGATTCCAGTCCTCATCGCGCTGTTCCTTCAGCAGTTTTATCCAATAATCCGGGACACCCATCGCCAGACGATAATCAAAGCCGATGCCGCCTTCCGCTACGGGCCGCGCCATGCCGGGCATGCCGGAAACATCTTCCGCGATTGTGATCGCCTGCGGGCGTAGGGAATGCACCAATTCATTGGCGATTTGCAGATACGCTACAGCACTGTCATCAATATTGGAGCCGAAATAACTGTCATAGCTGGAAAATTTCGCGCCCAGGCCGTGGTCCAGATACAACATGCTTGTCACGCCGTCAAAACGGAAGCCGTCAAAGTGCATGTCCTCCATCCAAAATCGCAAATTGCTTAACAGAAAGCGCTGCACTTCCAGCACGCTGTAATTAAAACACAGCGAATCCCACGCAATATGCTGCCCGCGCGCACCGGCGTGGAAATATTGAAAATCGGACCCATCAAACCGATTCAACCCCTCATTGATATTTTTTATGGCGTGGCTATGCACCACATCCAGCAGCACCGCGATGCCCAGGCCATGCGCGGTATCAATCAACTGCTTAAGATCTTCCGGGGTGCCGAATCGGGAAGATACCGCAAAAAAGTTGCTCACATGATAGCCAAAGGAGCCGTAGTAGGGGTGCTCCATAATCGCCATTAACTGTATGGCGTTATAACCGAGGTCGGCTATCCGCGGCAGAATATTGCGCGTAAATTCATCAAAGGTCCCCACCTTGGGTTCTTCCTGCGCCATACCGATATGGGCTTCATAAATGCGCAGTCCGCCCTGTTTCGGAGGCGCGTAGGGGTGCTTGAAGGTGAAAGCCTCCGGCGGATTCCAATACTGCCCGACAAAATCCACACCGTGCTGGGCCTGCACCACCCGCTTGATATACGCGGGGATGCGATCCATCCGCCCGATTGCGGAGTCCACCTGTACTTTAACTTTGCTGCCATGGGCGATCGCCGGTTGGCCGGATTTTGTGTCCGGTAAAAACATGGACCAAACCCCGAATGCGTCGCGCGTCATCGGATGGCCCGAGCGGTTCCAAGCATTAAAATCTCCAATCAGGTGCAATTGCGCGGCCGCCGGTGCCCATTCTCTGTACCATATTCCCGCTTGGCCGTCGTGCTGACCGCGATTGAATCCAAAATAGTGATGCCCGCAACTTATTGATTTGAGCAGGCCGCCCGCGTTTTCAATGCCGTCCCGCATTGTTATATAATGCTCCCATCGCTGGCGCAGCTGTGGGGCAAAAGGTTCGAGCCAGGGATCACCGGCAATCAGTCCTGTTCCATCCGGTACCGATGTACGCTCCGCTGCCGCAGGCTTCAGATTTTTCTCAACCGCCATATCAATCCTCGCGCTGGATGTGGCCGCGCATCCACCCCGGCGCGTCGGCACTTAGGAGTCTGTCCGGTCATAATACACGAAGAAGGGAATTCAGGTAACAGACCAATTGCGGTATATTCAGTATATTCAGTATTGGCAGTATTCAGTGACAACCTTCCCGCCGCTGAAATAAGGTTTAACGTCCGATAGCACGCGCGGAACGAGAAAAATTAGGAAAATAGTTGCATTTACGTGCCGAAAGTGTAGGATTTTGGATGTTGGGTCTGAAGAGGGGCACGTTTTTTAGCGCCTCAAATGGTTTTTTCAGAGTTCAACGAGAGGCAGAGCCTCCCAGTGGGTTCAAAGCAACATGGATGTTGAGTGGCTTGGCGATTTGCGGCTTAAAGCTGTTGTGAAATCGCATGGTCGCATCGAGACGAA
>DAHXLH010000163.1:0-10617 GCA_027366115.1 Phycisphaerales bacterium | reverse complement strand
AACTACTCTCGCGATAACCTACAGATGCGAATACAATGTCACCATGCCAAACCATACAGAACACCTCATTGCCCTGATTCTTGCACCGGTGGTGCTTATTTCCGCCTGCGGACTGCTGTGTCTGACGTTTTACAACCGCATGGCGGTTTTGACAGCGCGAATCCGCAGTTTTAATGCGGAGCGATTCGAGTTATTGGAAAAAATACACCAGGAACCGCCCACGCTGCCACCGGAGACCAAACCCCTGCTTCCGTTGCGGGCACGCCTGCGCGGACTCGAAGGGCAAACAGATGCCATTTTATATCGTGCCCGTCTCATTCGACGCACACTGGTCTGTCTGGTGTCGTGTATTATCGGAATGCTGCTCTGCTCATTGACCTTGGGCCTGGGACTGATTATTCCCCATTTGGATTTCGCCGCTCTCACGTTTTTTACCCTCGGTATGATCGCCATGCTTATGGCAATGATTACCGCGCTGATGGAACTGCGACTAAGCCTGAAACCGGTCTCGCTGGAACAGGACTTCTTTGAGCGAATGACTCCAACGCCAGAAAGCCGCATCCACGAGGAAGCCTGACGTCCAAAGCATTTTTTAGAAGATACAAGGCCTCAAAATATACTTGACGGCGTGGCAGCTATTACTAGAATTATCATGAGAATTCGCAGTCACAGCGATGATATATATATCATTGTTTTCCACAGGCCGCACGTCAGCGGCACACTTACGCGGAGAAGCCCCATATGATAAAGCTTCGGCAAAGCTGTGAAAAAAAGGCATCGGCGGTCCCATGCATTTATATGATTGTCCTGGCCTTGTGTACGATGGCTGGGACATACGCCCCTGCGGCATCCGCGGACGGTATGCTTTCCGGTGGAGGCAGCCGTTACAGCACCATTGTCAACCCGGCTTATCTGCATCGAGAAAAACATTATGGACGGCTGGAAAATTCAATCCGCGGATTGCTGGTCCGTGAATTCAGTAATGGCCGACTTGCTGGCAACAGTGAGGAGATCATCGCCACGGTAAATACCGACGAACACACACCACCAATTAAATTCGTCAATAAAGTCGGGCCTGATGTGATGGTTGCCGCGAAAATCGCATTACGCGCCGTCCGATTGCGCTACCCGGATATTCAACCAGGATGTATTCGAATAAGCTTTTCCGACCAATATACCGCTGTAGACGGAAATTCCGCCGGTTGCGCCTGCGCCGTGCTGATTCTATCACTGCTGGAAAACACGCGACTGGACCGCAACATGGCCGTCACAGGAGCAATCACCGCCGATTGGCGAGTCCGGGCAATCGGCGGGCTGGCGGCAAAAATTCCCGGTGCCATCGCCGACCACCTTACCGGTGTTGTGGTTCCGCAGAGCAACAGCCGCAATGTTTGTGATGTCATGTTATTAAACGGACTGCGGACGGCCTGGCAGATTCAGATATTTTCTGTGCGGACACTGCAACAAGCCATGGCGTTGATGCGGCGCAATAAACCGCGTGACATCCGTTATGCCATGCTGCTGTTTTCAACATTACAGCCCATTTTCCAGAAAAAGGGAGAGGCAGCATTGAGTGATCCGACAGTGATTCAGAGACTTAATCAAATTGCGGCGCTGGCACCAGATGATCTATCGGCTCAGTATCTGTTGGCACTGGCCAAGGGAACTGAGCCGACAAAATTATCAATAGGCGCTTCGATCTACGAAGCATTTGCCGCAATACATTTTTACAACGACTATCTATGGAAGACGACATTACCCAAGACGCCGCCATTTCCCATACGGGATTCGTTACGGAGACTCAACCGACTGCGGAGTATTGCATCACGCCAATGCCTGCCGCTGATTGAGGCCTTAACTCGATTTGTCCAGGCCTGCGGCACGTGGGGTGGTACGGCGAACGGCGCGGCTCACATTGTCGACAGAGCAAATGGTGTCGAACGGATTCTGGACCGGATGCACAGTAACCAGAAAACGATTTACCGAATGATGCACAGTGGATTTTAAGTAGCGAGCAGGAATGATTCACCGGGGAATCGGATGGTATTTATGCGGGCAAACAACATTGGCGGTAAGCTGATCACCAGCTTGATATGCTGCGCTGCATGGGCACTTCACCTACCGCTTGCGCGATGTGCCACTGCGCCAGCACATCCGTGGGCTGCCACGGATGTGCTGGTAGCGACGGATGGGAAATTGGCGGACCTATATGTGAACGGTCATCGACTGGCAAAAAAGGAAATTGTTCCGGTTGCGACGAGCAGCGGTGTGAGCCTCGTTGACTTATGGATACATACCCACCCGGGCGATTGGCTGGTTTTTCATGTCGTATGCCCGAAAGGCCTGATGCAGCGAAGGGGAATTGCGGTGGCCGGAAGACGCCGTGGCGATGATGTATTGCTTTCAGAAGAACAGACGCTGCAATGGTGTGCGATCTCCAATGCCGGGCAAGCACCCGCATTCATCGCCACGCGTGATTATCTCCGAAAATCTTCTGCGGTGATTCCGCGGCATCCGTCGCACCGTTGCTTTACCATGCTAGCGCAACATACCGATTTCAGTAATGGCGAAGTAATCTGGGCACGGGGAAATTCCCTTAATGTATGGATCAAATGCCTGGTCCCGCGGCACAAAACACCACCGACTGGAGTACCAAGCGATACTGGGAAACGCACAGAACCTGCCGTAAAAATTCAACTCTCGGCAGCCCAACCCATTGCCAATGGAGTCTACAGCCTGACCAACCAATATAGCCATCTGGTGCTTAATGATCCAGGGCGTTCTGATCAACCGGGCACAGCCATTGATCAGGCAACAACGGATGGCGGCAAGCATCAGAAATGGAAATTTACTTATCAAGGCCACGGCCTTTATACAATTAAGAATGAATTGAGCGCGTTGTATCTTTCCGGCGCCGAAACCAATCCACAACCGGGCGATCTGCTGCGCCAGGAATTTCCGAGTCACAGGGCAAATCAACAATGGAAACTGCAGCGCAAGCACCAAGGGTTTCTGTGCATCAATGCGGCCAGTGGTCTTGCCATGGACGATTACGGACACCATGTAAACCCCGGCACAGCCGTGGATTTGTGGTCCGTCCATCACATTAAAACTATCGGCAATCAAACATGGCTGTTCCATAAGGCCCGGGGCGCACAGGCCGGCATGAATCCGCAAATCATGGTTTCGCAGGTAGTTCGGAAACCCGCGCCAGGCATTACATTCACCGACGCGCTGGCACAAGACGCTCTGCGAACATATCAGACCAAAATCCACCAGGCGCGCAAGCTTTATCAAAAGCAACAGGGGCAAGCCGCCACCGCGTGTGCCGCGATACTGCATGACGCGCTACTTACCGCGATGACAACCAATCATCCCGGCCAAACGCGAAAACTCACGGATATTCTCACGGCGATGCGGCAACCTTCTTATCGTCCGGCGATGGCAACGACATTCACAATCCGATCCGCGCAATATGCGTGGAGGAAATACATGGTGAGTTTGGCACAAGCTCGCGCCAATTACCTCATCGCGCGGGACCACCTGCGGCGGCGGTTCGCCAGTACATTAGCGGAAAAAGCATTGATGAAAGCCATCCAATCGGGCAATGTAACCGATGCCCTGTTGATTAATAAAATAATTCAACGTCTGGATCGCGAAAATAGAAATCCGCTGAAATTCGCCAGTGACTATCCACGGTATCACTGAGTTTAATTCCAGCAAATGCGACCACTTTTTTGTGATCACTTTTTTATGTAGGCCGCTATAGCGCGAGGCATGTGCTCGGCAATATCTGTAGCCAGAATGCCCGCCGGGCCGATTGCTTTGGCCGCCAGATCGCCGGCTAATCCGTGCAGATGCACCCCCAGACGGGCCGCCTGTCCACAGGTCAGTCCGCCCTGGCCCACCAGCGATGCAATCACACCTGTGAGGACATCTCCACTGCCGGCGGTTGCCATCGCAGGGTTTCCGGTTTTATTTATGCCAATGCGCCCGCCATCCGCGATCACGGTCTGGTGCCCTTTGAGTACCACCACGCATCCCGTAGCGCGGCTTAGTAGTTCCGCCAAAGCCGTACGATCCGGTCCAGTCTTAGCCGCAGGCTCCACAGGGGGTTGCACGGCCGTTGCCGCCAATTCCTCGGGCATATCTAAAGCAACGCCATCGGCGGTGGAGGGCAGATCGTCATCGTCATCCGCTAAACTGCGCGGTGCGGCGGCTGTCACCGGGGCTTTCTCCGCGGCCATGCCGATGTTTCCGCCGCGCTTGGCAACCGCCGCCATCAGACGCATGAACTCCCCCATGTGGGGAGTCAGAATCACATTGGACCAGTCGCGCCGCGTGGGCCATTCGCTGGCTTCCAGCGAAGCCAGCGTATTAAGCGCATCGGCATCCAGGACGATGGGGCCGCGATGGCGTTCCAAAAGCTCCAGAACAATTTTTTTCGTCGTTGTACTTGTGCCCAGCCCGGGGCCAACGGCAACGGCGTCGTGATGGTCGGCAAATTCCACCAGTGATTTGATATCCCGCGGGTTGATAATAAAACCCGTTGCCACCGGACAAATCGCCAAGACCTGAGGGAGAATATCTTTGACGGTAGCGATCCGGCAAAGGCCGGTACCAGTCCGCATGGCGCCGGTTGCCACCATCGCCGGCGCGCCGATCATACAGTCTGAACCGGCAATCACCAGAACTTTTCCAAAATCGCCCTTATAGGCCTCTGATCGGCGGGGCGTCATAGCAGGTAATTCAATTGTTTCCATAACATGTAGCCTATGAGAATTCGCCAAGATCGGCAAGCGCATTGGTAAAAAAACAGCGCGTCGGACGAGGCCCTAATTATCAAAAAAATGATAGGATCGGCCGTTCACAAAAGCCTTCAGTAAAAGCGCCAATTCCACCGCATGATAGTCGCCCCATAGGCTGCTTTCGCCGCACGGTATTTTTCGGCCGGGCGGGATGTAATCCCAGCCGTTGGGGCGATGATAAACCGAATGTAAAATTAATCCCTGGTGATCCGGCGAGGTACTTAAATACGGTTCGGAAAATAGCGTCTTAGCAATGCGTAATCCGTCGGTGAAATAGTCCGTTCCACTACCCGTCTTGCTGCGTTCCAAATAATAACCCAGACGGATAAATCCCTGTCCGGCAATGGCGGCGGCACTGGAATCAATGGGTTCATGGTCGTTGAATGGATCCGATGGGGTGTTGCGGTAGGTCACCGGATGCGGCAAATGCGGCGCGCCGGAATCCCAGTACACCATGCCGTCACTGAAGCTATTGAGGCGATACCAGTGGGCTGTTTCCAACGCCGCTTTCAGATATGTATCCATGACCACATTTTTAAGTTCAGACCCCGAATAACCCTTGAAGTGTGGCGTTAAGCCGGCCCAGTGCTCATGCGTGAGCGTCAACAGAAATTCCAACTGCTCGGCAAACCCCAAAAGCAGCCAAGCCAGGCCGCGGGTCCAAGTTGTAAAAGGGCTGAAACCCTGCTGACTGCTCGGGCAGCGAAATCGCCCGTCATTAATATTAAATATCGACTCATGCGCCACCCGCCCCGGCCGCGTATCATAAAAATCCCGGCCGGTGCCGTAAAAGACATTGTATTTCGCGGTCGTTAATCCATGATGAATGCTGCGCGCCAGCAGATTAATGGGGCGATCATTTTCACCATATAGTTCATGATCCAAATCCCATGCAATCGCCAGTGCCCGCAGAGAGCGAATGGTATCGCTGAAGAGCGAATGCGGACCATTAAATGAATAAATGTATCCGGTATCGCGGCACGCCGGATTATTTTCCGGATCCGATGCGATGGAGGTCCAGCGGGCCGCCTGCACCGCTCCACTGGCCTTCAAAGCCATTTCCAGAAAATTCAAATAATGGCGGTCGAAACGGATTTTTTTTCCCAGCATCAACCTGCGCAGATTGCCATAAGTTGAAATATTGTTAAAGCCATGATCATGCACGCCGATATTCGATACGTGCCGCCCCATGTGGTTTTGAATGTGTTCCTGTGCGACTTTCAGCAGCGTTTCATCACCGATGCCGTCAAAGACCATCAATGGAATGCCCAGCAGAAATCCCTCGGTCCAGAGCGTCCAGTTGCGGGCTTGATATTTTCCCTGAACGGTAAAAACCGGGGCACCCTTTTCCGGGTTCCATGCGGCCAATGTTGCGGAAGATTTTTGCCCCGCCAAGGCGAAGAATTTGTCCAGGTCGGCGGAATCCAGCGTCAGGCGCCCGGATGTCATCGTATCCATGAAATTCCTGTGCAATCAGCCTTGAAAATAAATGGCTTTCTTGATGGCCTCGGCGACACGATCCACCCCCGGCAGCACATGCTGCAGCAAGGGTTTGCTGTACGGCATGGGCACATCCAGGGCCGCGACGCGTATCACTGAATTATCCAGATAATCGAAAGAGTTTTCCTGCAACTGCGCGGCAATTTCCGCCCCTACCCCGCACTGCGGATATCCCTCTTCAACGGTTACGCAATAGCCGGTCTTTTGCACGGACGCCATAATCGCAGGCATATCCAGAGGCCGCAATGTACGCGGATCAATCACTTCCACTTCAATGCCGTGTTCTTTGTGCAGCTTTTCCGCCGCCGCCATGGCGGTCAGGCAGCAGTGTCCCCAAGCCACCACCGTGCAATCGGAGCCTTCACGTTTTATATCCGCTTTACCGAAGGGCAAAAGATATTCCTTTTCCGGCACTTCCCCGCGTAAACCATACATGGACTCATTTTCCAGAAAGATAACCGGATCATCATCACGAATGGCCGTTTTCAAAAGCCCCTTCGCATCATAGGCGGTTGTGGGGCAAACCACCTTCAGGCCCGGAACATGCGTGTAAAGCGCATCGACCGTCCATGAATGTGTGGCGCCAAGTTGCTGCCCAGGCCCGGAAATGCCGCGAAAGACTATCGGCACTTTTAATTGCCCGCCGGACATGTGCCGGATTTTTGGGGCATTGTTGACCACCTGATCAAATGCGACCAGGGAAAACGAAAAGGTCATAAATTCAATAATCGGTCGCATGCCGACCATCGCGGCGCCTACGCCCAGCCCGGCGAAACCGGATTCGGAAATCGGTGCATCGACCACGCGCATGGGGCCGAATTTCGCCAGCATGCCCTGCGAAACTTTATATGCCCCGTCATATTCGGCGACTTCCTCCCCGATAAGAAATACATCCGGATCACGCTGCATTTCTTCACACATGGCCTGATTAAGCGCTTCACGCATTTGAATTTCGGGCATAGCTTTTATTCCTTCGTGTTTTTTTGTTGCGGTAGGTTCAATCGCCAATGGCCCGCATCAATTCCCCGGCCATTGCGTGCCATGGCGGAACGCGCACATCCTCACGCTTTATAATCCCCAAATGTATTGGCATAAATATCCGACCATACATCCGCCGTATCCGGATACGCATCGGCATCCGCCTTTTCATGGGCGGCTTCCACCTGGGCATGAATTTCATCGCTGATCTGGGTTACTTTTTTATCGTCGAGAATGTGTGAGTCTTTGAGTTGTTTTTCCAATCGACCAATGGGATCGTGTTCCTGATACTGCGCCACTTCTTCTTTGGTCCGGTACTTTTGCGGATCAGACATGCTATGGCCGCGATAGCGATAGGTTTTTACATCCAGAAAAATGGATCCATTACCCTTGCGGCAATATTCGGCCGCCGCCATCGTCATGCGGTACATCGCCACACAATCCATACCGTCCACATCTTTACCCGGAATACCATAGGCATCACCGGTACGCAGCTTCAGGTCCGTCACGGCCGAGGCCCGATGCAGATGCGTTCCCATGCCGTAACCATTGTTTTCCACCATGAAAATAATGGGCAGTTTAAAAAGTCCCGCCAAATTCAAGGCCTCATGGAAGGATCCCTGATTCATGGCTCCGTCACCAAAATAGCACAACACCACGCGGTCTTCTTTGCGGTACTTGGCCGCCCAGCCCAAGCCGGTTGCCAGTGGAATGTGGGCACCGACAATCGCATGGCCGCCAAAGAAATTCTTCTTGGCATCAAAAAAGTGCATGGAGCCGCCCTTACCATGGGAGCAGCCGGTCTTTTTTCCGTACAGTTCGGCAAACAGAGGGTGGATATCCATCCCTCGCGCGATCGCATGACCATGATCGCGGTAAGCGGTTATGACATAATCTGTAGGCCGCACCGCTGCGATACTGCCGACGGCGACAGCTTCCTGACCGACATACAAATGGCAGAATCCACCTATTTTCTGCTGTTGGTAGGATTGTGCACAACGCATTTCAAACGCCCGGATCAGCACCATCTGGCGGTACCAATCCATCATCTGGGTGGGAGAGGGCTCTATTTTCTGCTGAGGCTCAACCAAAGTTGTCACTGACACACCTTTTCCATTTAAAGTCAAAACATGCCCTCCAAACGAAAAGCACTGAAAATCGGTGCTATCGTGGAAATATTACGCCTGCACAAACCACGCGTCCGCTTTGGGGCCTTCTGTCTTCCAAGGCAACAGTCCACCTCAAGCAGATCATTTTAGTGAATCGCGGGGATTCCGCCAAGCGATTTATCCCCGAATCACGATTTTTCTCTTCCGCGATAAATACATCGGCTGGTACACGTTTCATGGACAGTTATCTGCACTAACTGTGGCAGGCGTTCCTTCAAACGTATCCATATCCACCGCGCCAAGTTTTCGCTGGTGGGATTTTCCAGCCCCGGAATGTCATTAAGATAGTGGTGATCCAACTGATCCATCAGCGGGGCAAAAGCCTGCTGCAAGTCGGCAAAGTCCATTAACCACCCCGTTTCCGGACTTACCGGACCGACCACATGGACCTCAATACGGAAGGAATGCCCATGCAGACGCGCACATTTATGATCGGCGGGCACGCGTGGCAGCCGATGCGCCGCTTCAAACCGAAATTCCTTTACCAGATCAATTTCAAAGCTCTGTGACTCTTTCTTTTTCATCATCAGAGTTTACCTGAAAATTCCGGCAGGCCAAGCGCCATGCTTAATGGCCGATGGCCAATGAACGATGAACAAACTATCCGTCTTTCACCACAACGCCACGACGACACGACGTTTTTTGAAACGCGATGTGAGGGAGGTAAACGGAGGGGAATTCCGAATTGTCGATCAGCACGGCACAACAACGCAACGCTATCCACAGGGCGATCAGCCACCGAGCTCACGGAGCGGCACAGAGAACGCCTGCGACGGGATGCGTAGCCGCCGGATTTACGATCCAAGATTATTTCAGCCGTTGCAACCAACAATATATTCCTCTATACGCAATCCGGATTGGATTATACCGCCGGGCGAAACATCGGCAAAGGAAATCAACACCAAAACGCCAGCCACGCCCGCGAGCACATTGATCATGCTATTTTTATAGTTGACTGTCCCTATTATATTCCTATTATATTCCTGTTGGGTTAGTCCCGCGGCACGGCGATCACGGATGAGGGTGCGGGCAATCGAAATGCCGGCATGATCCGGCGCGCTACAGGTTCCGTCCGCGTCCACGGGCGGATACTGCGTTGCGAGAACCGATCGTTGCGTCCGAAGCCGCCGATGGACTGGCTTTCGGCTGGCATCACGGTCACGCATGAGCAGAATCGCCAGAACGTTGCTCATTACGACTCTTTGGGGGACGGTGATTCTCGCCACTGCTGCCGCCATTGTGGTATAATATATACGTGGAAAAGACTGGGCGTAAATTCAGTTCGCATCAAGACGCGGATGCCGCGGATCGGGCCTATTACCGGTCGCTTTCTCCGGAACAACGCGTCGAAATGTTGTTGGACATGATCAACGCGCAACGGAGCGACGATGAAAATTCCCAAAGACTTGCGCGCGTTTGTCGCGTTGTTAAACGCCGACCACGTTAAATACGTCATTGTGGGCGGATACGCCGTGGCGTTTCACGGCCGACCGCGGTTCACGGGCGACATTGATGTATTTGTCGAAAGTTCTATTGATAATAGCGCAAGAATTATTGACGTATTGAAGACCTTTGGTTTTGGAGAACTGGATGTCAAAGAGGAAGATTTGCGTCAGGACGATCTGGTGCTGCAGCTTGGCTTCCCACCCAATCGCATTGATTTGATGACCTCCATAGACGGCGTAAAATTCGTTCAGGCTTGGGCAACCCGCGTGGAAGCAATGGTAGACGATCTTCCAATGCGCTTTATCAGCCGCGAACTGCTGATCCAAAACAAGCGAACTACTGGCCGCCAGAAGGATATTGCCGATGCCGCGGAGCTATCACTGTTGGAGTAGTAAATGAGCGCACGGGACATCTAGGGACGGGACATCTAGGGACAGTCGCCTGTTTCTTGACATCCAACCCGGATGGTGGTACATTGTTTTTTATGCCTCGAACCGCTCGCATTGTCATCCCCGAAATACCCCACCACGTTACCCAGCGTGGAAATAACCGTCAAGCCGTCTTTTTCGTTGATTTCTTTTTCGTTGATGATAACCAAGGGACATCACCACTCTTCGCCGGGCCACGCAAACCGGCAGGCCACTGGCAGGCGACAGCACCATGAGCAAATTCGAGAAACTTGTCGGGCGACGTCTGCGGGCACTGCCGCCCGGCAG
>DAHXLH010000141.1:0-10841 GCA_027366115.1 Phycisphaerales bacterium | reverse complement strand
CATGACCATGCCCTTAAGCTGGTTTCCCGAACCGGGAATTCCTACGGCAATAGAAATGCGACGGCTTAAAAGCGAAGCTATGGCGGCACATTATATTGTCGTGCGACACGGGTATGGGAAATTCGGATTATGGGTTAATCCGGCCTTCGCGCCCGTTCGTCACAGATTTTCACTGGTGTGGCAAGGGCAATATTTTTCGATTTGGCGGAAAAAGAATAATCCGTTTGATTAATATTAAATTCCACTGGCATAAAACTCCGTGAACGGTTACAGTTTTCCAACCCTATCGCTTGGCGCCGCGAAATGGCAGACAAAAGCCGGCCGACATCAGTCCGCCCGTCCAGTGCATACCCATCGCCGCAGAACTTATCAACCGCCGGAAATAAACCAAGGCTTATCGCGGAGCTGTCTGGTGCGCTTGAGCGCGACCGGTTGTATCGTCAGGGCGTATCAATAGAAGAATCCAGTCGTAGTCGTCCGGGCGTTCGGGAAGTGTGCAAATTCCGTACGTCGCCGCAACTAATTGCGTACGAGGCCGGTATTTGCCCGTGCGAGGATTGAACCAACGGGCATGATAATGGAATTGGTGTTGATTATTCATCAGGACCAGCGTCGCCATCGCTTTCGCATCACAGCCTTCGGGAAACCAGATGACGTATAGCTCGTCGCCATCGGATCGGGCTAGCGGCTGGAAGGAATCACCAAGAAATGGATAGGAGGGATGATGCCCCTGTAAATTAGATCGTGCTAATGGCGTGAGCGGAATAAGGGTGGTAGCCAGTTCCACGGCACCCGGTCGCGGTTGTGTTTTCCACCAGGCAATGGATTCATAAAATGTTTTCATATATGCCATTTGTTGGGCACCAATATAGTTCATCGCCACCCACCAGGGCTGGGATTTTCCCCAATCTTTCCAAAATTTCTTGTCGGAAGGGCTTTGCGTTGGATACCATAGGCCGTTGGCACCATAGGTATACCCGCAGCACCCTGCCTGCATGGCATGCCAGGCGGCGCGGCGTGTATCACTGGTCTTAAACCGGCGAATAAATTCGTAGCGTGCCTCGCCCTCAATGACCGGTTTGCCATAATTCCATCCCTGCGTGTAAATATAGGTTGGCGGAACAGTTCCGGGACTATTCCCATGGGCTCCTTGGTACAGGATGAAATCGTACCAGGACTGGCTCCACGCCTGGTGTTTGTCTCCAAAATACGCCCATGGATATATGGACATCGCCCGTTTGTAGGGATCGCATTTCTTGATGTATGCACCAAGGGTCAACGCCTGCTCCACATTAGAATGTGGAGCATTGTATTCGCCACAGACCAGCCAGGTGACGCTGTAGGCTCCACAGCGGACCACAAAGTAGTGCCAGAGAAACTTCCATTGCTCCAGTGTATACGTTGGCAACGCGAGGTAATGCCAATCCAAGATGATCGCCGGGATGATCCCCGCGTTATTGGCGTATTGAATGTACGCATCAACCTTCCGCCAATAAGCCATATCGAATTTTCCACCCTTGAGCAGATTCATGAACGATGCAATATCTTGATGCGCGCCCAATGAGCCGATGAACGCCATCTGCGCAATCGTGAACCCCTGTGATTGCCGCTTGTTAACAAGAGCCTTGTACATTGATGGAATACCGACATGGTCGGAATGATTAAACGGAACAAGGCTGGACGGGCAGAACCACCAGGTATCGCCCAGCCAGAAGAAAGGCGTTCCATCCGAATATGTCAGGTAGTGATGATCCGACGCGACGCCAAGAAAACCTCCATGGCGATACAACGGATTGCCATGGGTTGGGGGGGAGGCGTTAAATTCTCCCGTGTGGCCCTGTAATCCAGCGTCATCCACATTGCACGTTACGCGATAGGACCATGCACCCGGCACGATCGGCGAGAAGCGGATCGCCCACACATCGCCGCCATCCCAGAATCCATGGACATGGAATCTTAGCCCATTGGGGCCGACAAAATCAGCGGATAGATTGATCTGCGACCATGGCTTATCATAATGGTTAATGGCTTTGAATCTGAACTCCACCGGTCGCCATTGACGTGCTTGGAGATCGGCGGTTTTGTCACCTGATGCTTTGGTTAAGGCTCGGGCTGTGGACGAAACGCCCACCGTTACAGCCCCCGCCAATTTTATAAATTCACGCCGATCCACAGACATTCTCCAGCAACAATGTTGATTACCGCATAACCGTCCCACCCACAGTGGCCCATCCTATTCCGGAGGATACAACTCAATTTGACTGATCTGGGCGGCGTTGGGATGCAGCGGGCTGGCGGAATCGCGGATGATCAGGCGGAAGGTATCGGTGGTCACGGGGGGGATCTCGGCTGTGTATTTGCGCCAAGCCTGATAATTGGTTTCATCAAACACCACTTGATCCTTACCATTGACTTGCACAATACCCTGAAAACTTGTCGGATGATCCAGCGGGTCCGCAAAGTCGATGACCACCTTTCCGATTGTTTCCGCACGCGGCAGTTTCACCTGCAGCCAATGCGGATGCGGCGTATCCGCGGAGCGCCAGCGGTTGGTTGTAAGGTTCGCCGGCGTGGCAATAATGCCGTCAACAACTTTGGCGGTGCCCCCTGCCTGCGATGGCAATTCACTGTCGGAAGTAACCACAGCCCCTTTTTCCGCCAAAGCCAGATCATCCGCCCCGACAGTCAGATTCGTATACGATTCCGGGGTTTTCAGTACGGGAAAGCAGGTAAACAATTCCTCATCAATTTCAAAGTACGGAACATATTGATAGTGCGGAACACCGTCAATAGCAAAGTGCAGCGGTTTTCCCGAAACAGGTCGCAGGCTGTGGACAATTTCCTCGGCGATTACCGGCAAGTTAACGGGCCAGACCACCGCGCCAGGGTTCCACGCAATGCCAATGTTAAGCTTATGTGCGAAAGCTCGCTGTTTTGGTGTCGCGGCGGCAGGTGGGCGGCCTACATTATCCGCAACCCCCGCCGACACGACGGCCAGTAGAATCGGGCCGTATTCAAGGCCATAACGCAGACCGCCCGGCATTTGATCCACACCCGTGTACAGCGTGAGCCGGGGAGCGATTGGCAATGTGAAGGTGACGGTATCGCCATCCGACCAGGTACGGTCCAGCGGCAGGTACGTTCCGGGTTTCCCTGTAGCGGCGAAGGTTCCATTGACATGGATCGGCATATCGGCAGCCGCCCATGTCGGAACGCGCACACGGATGTTGGATTGGATCGGTGCAGCTACCGATAGTCGAATTGTCACCTCCGGCTGAAAGGGAAATTGTGTGGTCATTTCCAACTTCAGGGATCGCCCCGCTTGCCGCCAGTCAATGGCGGCGTTGCCAAACAGGTTCACGTACAGACCGTCTTTGGCCGTTGAATAAATATACTCCGGCAGCGATCCAAGCTGTCGCGTACCCTGGCCCTCACAACAGGTGTTAATCGCGGTGGGTAATTCTTTTTTGCCGTTGAGATTGGCATGATAACGAATGCCCACGGAACCGGCCTGATTGGCAACCAGCACGTTGTAAATGGACTTCTCAATTTCGTTGGTATATTTTTCCCGCATTGGGAACAACTGGTGCAGATTGTGATTCAAGCTGACCCAAAAACTGCTGCCGCAATTTTCGCCGTTTTGCAGGTTAAGGAACGCGGACTTCGGGGGATATGAGTACCCTTCGCAAATCGAAATGGCTCCGCCAATGTGCTGCCACTGCGTATGATAGAGTTCCCAACCGCCCAATACCGCATCCAGATATTTCTTCTCCCCGGTGGCCCGGTACTGATCCAAATAAGGCGTAATCGATGTCAGCAGATAGCAATGCGGGTGATCATAGGGATATTGCCAGATCGCGGCGGGATCGCGCCGTGCCAGCATTTCCAACCAGTAATTTTCCTGATAATATCTCTGTATTACCTGAATATCCTTCGGCTTACCGATGGGCGTGAAATAGGTTCGCGTATTGGCAATCATGCCCTGCACACCCTGACCGGCGCGGCGCAATAATTCCGGCAGATAGGGGCATTGGTTAAACCAGTCATAATAACCGCGCAGAATATGAAATGCCGTGTGATTACCCGCGTAGCCCGCCTCCACCAGACCGTGCGTCACCCAGGAACGAGTATAGTTGCCGCGCTCAGAGTAAAAGATGGTGTCCGGATGATAGCCCATGGCGTAACCATTGGGTTCCTGACATTCGGCGATGCCCGCGACCACTTCGTTAAGCCGCCGGCGCAACTCCGGATGTTCAATCCAGCGCAGGGCATTGCCCGCACCCATCAGAAATCGTCCGGCATTGGAACCGGGGAGATCAGTATCCCAGAAGGGAATCGGTGGCGGCAATCCTGGTGGATTGGGTTTGCCGGCCCGGGTGCGGAAAAACCGCAGCAACTCCGCCACGCTGAAGCTGTTAAGCAGATAGCCGATATTATTTTCCATGACGGTCTTAAAAAGGCCATCACCGATGGCCACACCCCGCAGTGGTGCCGATGCCTGAAGAGGCACCGGTCGCCAATGGCGGGCCGGAATGACGTTGCCGGGATTATCGGTAACGACACCTTCACCTTGGGGGCGAGGCTTGCGCGTCAGTGGGGACACAATTCCCATATAGGATCCAATAGTCTCATACGCGGGCATAGCTGGATAAAGTGCGCGCAGCGATTCATACTCCGGCTGATCCGGCCCCGTATCGTGCGCTGACGCTGCGGGGCAGTTATATCCGCCCGCCGCCACGTTCAAGACTTCCATGGTATCCACATCCGTAACCGTGCACCCCTGGGCTACATCCCGTCCGTTGGACCAGACTTCAAATTTGGAAAGTGCCAATTGTTTGTTCGTAAGAAGCGTGGCGGTCAGGCGCACATACCGCCCAGTAACTCTGTGACCGGGAAATATGGCAACCTTGTCAGCCGGTGCGGGGTAATCGGCTTGGGTATGATCGGCAATAATTCGGGAGGCTTCGAATTGCGCGTCATCTGAGAATTCAATCCGAAAACGCCGGGGAAAACATTGCGACTCATAGGTGAAATTTGCCAGCACCGGCATGAGCTTAACGTAGTCAATCTTTCGCGATCGGCCTAAGTCGACCTGCACCCACTTGGTGGACGTGTTGGACGCGGCCGGCCTGGATTGGTAGCCCAGTGGTGCGAGCCGTGCGATCCGCTCAACATCCATAGAAGCCACAAGCGCGTGTCGGCTGGGATACTTCCCTTCACCGTATACCGGGCGCGGCAGTATGTCCGCGACCGCCGCCAATGCGGAGACTGTGATACTGGTCTTCAAAAAGTCACGACGACTATGGAGCCGCACCCCGTGAGTCGAACTGGTCTCGATATGACATCTACACATCTGTGCGTGTCCTTAAAAACGTGATTTCCGGATAGATGGCGGGGCGGGATACTCGCCGGGCACGGGCCTGATCCGCCCGTGCGGCGGGAAAACTTTCCGTACCTCATCCAAATAAGCCATCCTGTGTACTACATCCGGCTCCAAGTAGCTTCCCTCACCCCACTCGTTCCAAGCGTTGATGGTAAGGATATTCATGCTGGCTGGATGCGTATCAAGCCACCTCTTGGCCCGGAGTAGAAATCTTCCAAAATTCTGTGGCGTATTATTCACTATTATACCCTTTTCATGCTGTGGCATACCGTCCCAACCCATCGTCACATTCGGAAAAAAAGGCACGCCCAAGGCGGGCTGATTTTCCCAATAGGCCACCGCCGCATCGCCCCAGGATATATAATTTTGTGTCGGTTTCCGCGGGGCCACCCAATGCGTCCACGTGTACCAGGTGGTACTGTCGAAACCTAATGCGGTGATCAATTGTGCCGGCGTCTGAATTTTCTTCCCCGGAACATTCGGTGCGTGCTGCCCCTTCGCGAACCACATCTCCCCGCCAGCGTCTTTCCACGTTACCAGATTGAGGTGTACACCCGGTAGACCAGCCCTCATGGCCCGCCGGCGAAAACCTTCCAGGGCCGCCCGTGCGCCGGCCACGCCACCGAGATGCTCCAGCAGCGTTCCCAACCAATAGATTGAAAAATAAGGCTTACCGTTGATAGTCCAATAGTTGGAATGCTTAAAATAAGCAATCGCTTCGTCCGCGACCTGGTCGAAACGCTTCCGGGTGAAGACAGCTTGGTACGGGGGTACCGGCGGATTGGCCCACATCAGAGAGAATTTTATCCGGTGGCGGTCGGAGGCCTTGAGGAATCCGTCGCGTAAGGAATCCTCTAAGGTACGCCCAGTCTGGAAACGGTACCAATCAAAGATAATCGTATTAATTCCGTGTGCCGTCATTGCGTGGATGTATTTATCCATGGTTGTCGGATTATTGCCCTTGAGTTGGCCCCACAGAGGAACTTCCGGCTCATATTGCCCCTTGTAAATGGATCGAACATTTTCCAACGATTTCCATCGGGATTTTCCATGCCAGCCCGGAAAATAATAGACCGCAACTGTATACCTGCCGGAGGCGTTGCTGCCCACCGCCGCCGATTTACCCTTCGCCGCAGGTAAGGCTCCGACGGCCAATGCTCCCGTCATCTTTACAAATTCACGTCGATCCATCGCTAATGCACCAAAAATAGAAGCATTGTCAAATAATGTCGATCGGGCAGTTCCGAACAGATCCCGTAACAACGTGTCTGAGAAACTTGTGCCATGACACCAACACGTTGTCCAAAAATTTCCGCCTAAGCATCCTATACCCAAGTCTTTCGCTTTCGGTTTACCATCACCAACACTATGCCACCAAGGGCGAATATCGCCAGCGCGGCGGGTTCCGGAACGGCAGTTGCCGCAAGGGAGATATTTGAGACATCAACAGTATCGTCCACGCCCGCCGCGCTGTTGTTGAGGAACTCAATTTCTGTCGATCCCGAATCCGCAGTGAAATTGAGGAAAAAAGGGGTGAACCCCGTATCGGTTATCGCGGGTTCCAGATTGACTACCAAGCCCCCGTTTGTCGGGTTCGTGAGAACCGCCTCCAGGCTCGCAGTCGTGTTGCCACTTCGTTGTGCCGCGTCAAAGGCCAAAGTGTAGGATTTTCCAACGGTGGTGGTCACGAGTTGGGAAATCAGCGTTCCTCTTCCCTGCAAAAAGCTAAAATCGCTGACGCCGGCGGTACTCGTTGGCGCAAAGGGCTGAAACCCGATGCTGCCATAAAACCCGGTGTCCGATCCGTTGACGCCGCTACTACCGCCGCTGGAAGTCCAGCCCGCCGGCGCGCCGGGATTCCCTCCCACGGTGGAATATCCCGGAGGAGCGGTATATGCCGCGGCATTAGTTGAGAACGCCCCATTGCTTATGATGCTGGTGGAGGTTGAAGAGATCGCTGGAGGCTGTTCGGCCATTAGCGTTGGACCATTTTGCTGGGTGCTGACCGCCACCGAAAACCGGCTCGACAGGATAGTGCCGGGACTAACCATTAGGCCATGCTCCACCGCGCTGGTTTTTCCCAGTGGGGGGGCATCAGAAACGGCGGCACCAGGGAATGTGCCGTAGTTCTCCGGCAATCCTGCTTGAGTGGTATAGAAAACGCCCAAGTTATTCCCGGTGTCAATGTTGCCGATCCACCCTTTTGAGGTGACGAATTGCGGCCAAGAGGGGGACCCAGTGACGGTTTGAGCCGTACCATTAGATGCGGGGTACATAAACGCGTTGGTGAGATCCGTGTAGAGCGTTGGCACCTCGGTGCTGATGCTGTAAGTTCCCGGTTGATAGTCGTAACAGGTGTACTGAAAATTGGCGATACCCTGTGAATTAATACTGACGTTCTCCACATAAACCCAGTCGGTGGGATTACCCGTGTCGTAATCCAAGGGTGTGACGACCGCTTGGAATTGATTGCCACTGGCCGACCAGCTCGCCACCGGACTGCCCGCTTCGGGAATCGCGCTCCCGTTCGGATGCTGATAGTAGGGTTGGCTTCCCCCGGCCCCCGCTTGCGTAGGGTTAAAAATTAATTGCGGGGTACCGCCGATATTTTGATAAAGAAATTGGTCCGTCTGTAATTCTCGGCCCACGTCGTGGCTGTCCACAATATTTAGTCCATTGCCGACATTGGTATTAGATATGCCGGTTACCACGGCACCCCATGCGAGGTTAAATGTCACCGAGAGGCCGCCATTGGAAATGGTAACGTTATTTGCCCCCATCGCCGATAACGCGGTTGCCGCAACCACCGATGTCGCGGCCGCACCCACCGCAGCGCACACGAAGGAACGTGAATAAAGAAATTTGCCGTATAAAAACATACTGTTTCTCCATTTTTTCAGAAACCATCCACAGCGTCGCAAAAATGCCTCCCTGAGCACTGTGGCGATAACCCAGTGCTCAGGAATATCCGCTGTCGCAGCCGTTACGCCGCCGTGAATGGTTACTTTCTTAAAGCGGCAAGCTCATCGCCCGGTTCCGCCAAACCGCAGTAGACGGCCGTTAAATCCCTTTCAGCGATATGAATACTAAATTCATACTACTGACGGAATCCACTGATGGTAACGTCAAGCACCATAAGGCCGCATTGAACTCCAGCTCACGCCATACTCCGGCGCTTAAGGGAAAGCAACCCAACTGCCCCACCGCTTACCAGCAGTCCAAATACGGCTGGCTCCGGCACAGCGGCGACGTTCACATTGGTAAAATCAACAGTTTCGCCAGGAACGCTATTCGGGGCGTCGGCAAACGTCAATGTTGCCGATGCCGCGTCAGCGGTAAAGTTGAGCACGTTGCCAGTCCAACTACTGTCGGTGATGGTCAGCCCGCCACCCGTATTGCTGTTCGCAGACGCCAACACGTTATTGTTCACGTCTGTTACCTGCACCTGTAACTGGGCGGAGGTGTCAGATCCATGGCTCGGGTCATAACCACGTTGGGCGGCATCGAAAGTCACCACATATTTCTCCCTTGGGGTGGTAGTAAAACTTTGGCTAAATATCGCGGGACTCAAATTTCCGCTGGTGGGGGTGGTGAGTCCGCCCTCGAGGAACGCGAAATCCTCACTGCCGTTACTACTCGCCGGAGGTAAAATATTATTGCTCGGGCCAGGCGCGAAGGGGATGCCGAAGCTGGTGTCAGTGCCATTTACACCCACCCCTCCGTAATTCGCCGGGGCCGTCGAACTCCAGCTGGTTGGCGCGGCCGGATTAGTCCCACCGTCGTAACCGGGGTAACTTGTGTACGCACTTGCGTTCGCCGAAAAATCACCATTGGTGATCATGTTGGCCGAGGCTGTGGAAGCCACCGCACCAAGAGCGGCAACCGCTGCCGCCGCAACCAGAGATGTGAACCGTGCTTTGGGGGAAAACATAGAATACTCCTGCTCCCCATGGGAGCGAACTGAACTGCCCACTGACCGAATGGGCTGCGGTTTGCCGCAATCCGCGGCGGGGAAAACGATATTTGTGTTAGCGTTCATAACGAGCTCGCTAAAAAGAAACCAACTTTTTCAACCTTGACACCAACCGAATGGTCAACTAATGCGGGTTCGAAAGCGCCGCAAACACAACCGAGCCAACCATACACGCTCTCTTTCCGACACATTAAACCATCAGGCGGAATTCTTGCGCTGTACGGTCAAGGCAGGAGGTTGTATACATGCAAACCAAACTGCTGGATGGTCGCAACGTGATCATCGGCAAAGACCGCATTGGCCGTACCACTGGCGTTGGAGTTTGTCAGGCCGTGCCGATATCGAACGCTCGCCAGCAGTCCCCACCCGTTAATGTCGGCTGAAGAATCGTCGGTATTTCCGTCGCCCCACGATGTCGTGGGCCCAATGATGGCGCTCATATTCGCAGCGGTGCCGTTATACGCGCCCGGATAGAATGCCAGAGCGTTCAAGTTTGGATAGAGCAAGGGAGAATAGTTCCAAGTGAAACAGAATGCGGAGCTGCCATCGGCATGCGGCGATTGGCAACTGTCGGCGAACATTATAAAGTGTGATGGGGTATGAACGATACTCATCAACTGGGTGGTCGGACCGGTGGCGGCGGTGCCCAGTGCGCCAAGGCGCCAATTGTTGACAAAGAGATTGGGATTAGTGCTGTAGTTCTGCGGCAGCGTTCCATAATAATAGGAGTTCGTCAATAGCGCGGACGGACAATAAAACAGATCCGTCCACTTAACGGGAATTGTAAGAGATTGATTGTAGTTGGGAATCACGTCTAAGGGACCAGCACTCCCCGCTACGGTTTTGGTCGGGCTGGCGGCATCAAACGCGTACAGGAAATCACTCCAGCCGGTCCAGAAACTTGCCCCCGTTGTGCCTGTAAAGTTCCACTCACTGGCATCGGCGGTTATCCACGAGCCGATCTCCCCAGGCGGTGCCATGTTGTTGTAGGTTTGCGCATACTCCATCGTAATCTGCCCCAAGGACCGCAGCTTCGCCGCACACTGGATGCTTTTAGCGTCTTGTTCCGCTAAAGCCAGTGCCGGCAGCAACAGGGCGATCAGCAGAGCGATGATGGAAATCACCACCAGAAGTTCCACCAAGGTAAAACCTACACGACTTGTAATTGTGACTCGCATGGAAAAGCTCCTTTTTGCCGGTTAGTAACCAAATACCGCGACGGCGACGTTGCCATCGCATGAATGTCTGTACAACTATGAATGCTAGCACATGTTGACCCGAAACACAAAAAATATGGCAACAATCGCTATTCCATTTACGACACGTTCTCCAATTGCTTAAAGTGTTGAAACTCCTAGATACTATGATATTATGGCGTGTATATTTCATCTAAAAGGAAACAAAGATGACGCAAAACGACAATAATTCTTTCGCCTATTTCCCGGTTTCGGATGGCCTGATGGCGATGGGCTTCTTTTTAACCGG
>DAHXLH010000103.1:0-13745 GCA_027366115.1 Phycisphaerales bacterium | reverse complement strand
GGAGGGGAGGGTGTACCAGCCGCGGATGTATTGGCGGTGCTTCATGGGTACAAAGAGCGAGCCGATGAGGGGTAGTCGCACTTGTCCGCCGTGGGTGTGGCCGCAGAGCATTAGTTGCCAGGGGAATTGGCGGAGAATTTCAAAGCCGTCGGGATTGTGCTGCAGGCATATACAGGGGGCGGACGTGGGAATGCCGGCAAAGGCGGCGGGGCCATCGGCGTTGCCGGTCCAGAGTTCATCCATTCCTACGAAGTAGAGGGCGGCGTTTTCACGGGTAAGGCGGTGCTGGGTGTTACGCAGCAAGGTTATGTGATGCTTGGCCAGGAGGGTTCGCAAGCGTTTATGAATGGCGCGATGGGCGGAGCGCGGGCCGACGTGCCGCCAGGAGTACTCGTGGTAATCATGATTGCCGAAGATGGCCAGCACGCCGTCGGCGGCGTGCAGCAGAGGAAGAAGGGCTTGAAGTTTTTCCAGGGAACCGGCACGGTATTCGATGAGATCGCCGGTGATAACGATGAGGTCGGGCTTTTCCGCTACGACGGTTTCGATCACGCGGCGTAGATAGTGTTGGTCGGTGCTGCCGGTATGCAAGTCGGAAAGTTGGGCGATTCTATAACCGTTGAAAGCGCTGGGCAGATTGGGCAGGGTGACATTGAAGCGAGTGAGTTGCCAGCGTTTGGGTGCAATAAAGCGCGGCCAGATCAGGGCGGAGAGGCTGTAAAAGCCGATGGATTTAATGACCGCTGCCAGGGAGCCATGATGGAAGATCATTTTTTCAAATGGGCGGTTCCGCAATGATTTTTCGACGTCGAACTGGGGAGTATTGCGTTTTTTTTGTGCCATGGGCAGTTCCGGAAATTTTACCGCTTTAATATCAACGGTTGGTCGAATCGTAACCTTTTCTGGAGTTCCGGTCGAGCAGGCTGGAAGCCTGCACCACAAGGAGGGGCGCAGGAGTCTGCAGCACAATATGGAGGTGTAACCGTCAGGAGGTGAGTTGGTAGCGGATGATAAATTTACTTTGCACGGGTTTGCCGGAGATGATGTTGGGCAAAAACCGGGCCTGCAGTAAGGCATTGATAATCGCCTGATCTATACCAGGGTGGCCGGAAGATATCATCACTTTTACAGCGGCGACGGTGCCATTGCGGCGAATGGTGAGTTGGAATTTCGGGTTGACCAGATGCGCCGGCAGGGCAAACTCATATTTGAGCGGCAAGACGGGATTGGGCGGCGGGATGACGATACTACCGCCCCCACCGACGCCGGCCCCACGACCGCGGCCCGGTCCAGAGCCGGTCGCGGAACCCAGGCCGGTTCGGGTTCCGGGCTTAAAGAGTTGAATTAAACCGGTTGCCCCCCCGCCGCCGCCCGCATCGGGCTGGGCACCGCGGGAAGCAACCTGTGGCCCGCGGCTGCGTTGCCCCGGCGTATGGCGCTGGGTGATTTTAACTCGCACGGTTTTGGGTGCCAGCGGGTGCGATGGCGCGGCCCAGGTATTGTGATCACTATGAATGCCGATGATCGGCAGTGCCGCATGGAATGGATCGGTATTATCCAAGAGAGCTAGTGCCTGCGTGTGGGGTGTAAAAAGAGACTTATTCGGTAGAGCCGGGGGAGCGGGCATCGGGCCGGGGTGCCAGCGCGCCGCAGGATTGGAAGGCGTTGAATCTAATCCTGTGGATTGAATAATCCCCCCGATGGCCGTAGCGGTTCCTGCGCCTTGGTCCCGGCTGCCACTGCCGCCACTCATGGAGTGCCACATCACAAGCCACCCGACGATCGCTACAATTCCTGCCTCAAGGAGGACCGCAAGCAAAAAGCAAATTAAGGCGGAGACGGGTATCACCCATTCTTGAAGCCGGAGAATAATAAAGCGACGCGTTTCAGCCAGCCACGCCAGTTCGGCAGCTTCTTCGGGCAATAGCGAGTGGGCCGCGGTCAGGGCGATGAGATCGGATGGGGCAGCACTATCGCTGATGTCATCGGTGGAAATATCTATGTCTAGCAGCGTGTCAGGATCGGGCGATACGCCAGGAGCTTCAGGAACAGGAGAACTAACAGTAACAACAGGAACAGCCGGATAATCAGATAACACAGCATTATTATTTGGCGATGGAAATTCTGCCGGAGGGATTAGGGCATCCTCTTGACGGTGGGCCAGTAAATCAACCGGAGGTTCACTCATGATGTCACACGGCACGGGCCGCAAAATCCATAAAAGCTTTCCGGCTGGCCTGCGGGGCCGCTATTAACTTACGGAAAGCACCTTGTAATGAATCTCACCTCGGGGCACGGAAACGCGTACGAGCTGTCCGACACGGGCGCGCATCAGCGCTTCACCCAAGGGGCTTTTGGCGGAAACTTCCATGATCTCGGAATCGGAGTTAAACGCCTCGGTATTTAATTCTCCGACGAGCCGAAATGTTTCTTCGTCGCCATTTTTCTGATCCCGCACCTTCACGGTACTGCCCAAAAACACCATATCGGCGGGGATATCATCGGGATTTACAACCGATGCGGCACGCAAGCGGGCTTCCATATCTTTAATACGCGCTTCCAATAAGGACAGTTCTTCGCGGGCGGCGTGGTAGTCGGCATTTTCCTTGAGATCGCCTTTCTCACGGGCCTCGGCGATACGCGCTGAAATATGCGGACGCTGGTCAATCATGTGCTTAAGTTGCGCCTCAAGCTTCTGTTTTTCTTCCTTCGTTAGCAATTGCATTTCCATGCGTTACCTCGCTTGCACTAATTAAAACGTCCACCATGCGGGCTGGTTGCCGCACCGCCATCTGCCACTATATTACATTGAGTTCAAACCAAGAAACGTCATCATGTGTTGATCATAAATATCCTGGGCGGCGGAATCGGTCAGGTTCAGTCGCAGTTCATTGATGACTTTAGTACCCTCGCGGATCCAGAGTTGAAAACAGGGTCCGCAGATACTTATGTGAATCTGCTCGCCTAAGGCCCCGCTGAAGGGACGCTCTTTCATTTTTGGGCCGATGCGGCCGCACCGGCGACATTGGATATTACCAGCCGATGCCAGTTCGGGCGTCAGAACCGCCTGTTTGGTTTCGGGAATGGGTGATCCGAGTTCCTTGAGCATATCGGCCATCTGATTTCTGGGCATCAGATCACCATGTTCGTCGGCCACACGGTATCCGCGGGTCAGGGTATTTACCGCCCCTTCCGGGTCCCCGACGCCGCACTGGGCCTGGGCCAACAGGACATACACGGGCGATAATTCCGCCTTGAGTTGTAAGGCCCGCATGAGCGCAGGGATGGCCTGTTTATACATCTGGCCTTCCACATACGCCCTGCCCAGGGACATAAAGCCCAGTTCATTTTGCGGGTCCGCGTCAGTCATGCTCTTGAAGCGGTCTATGCGTGCTTGATCCACCATACCGAGAAAACTCCAGCCACAATGGCCTAATACGCTGCAACAAAAGCAAAACGTCATTAAACCAATATTCCTAAGATTCTACCGGGTAATCGCGGTGGAACAAAGTGGAGTGGAATGTCTTTACCCATGCCAGACAAAAAGTAAGGAAACAAGGACAAATTGATAATTAGCGGGCCGGCGGCGGCGTTATCTGATATTCACATCCGAAAATTTCGGTTATGGTACTTTTCGGTTCAGGCTCCGGCTGCAGAAAGTCGGGTGAATTTTCCGGCCCAGAAAAAGCCAGGTGAACTGAGCCGGCAAAATATTTCTGGTATACGGTCCATGTGCGTGCGGAGTTTTATAATGCGTAATTCCCTTCTTAAACGAATCGGAGCGACGGGCTTGATCCTGTCGCTGGTTGCGATGGTGCTTACCGCGGGGAAACCGCTGTTGGCCGCCACGACGAACATGACCATCAACGTGGGCAAGCCGGGCATTCATGTATCGCCCAATTTGTGGGGGATATTCTTTGAAGAAATTAACTACGCCGGCCAAGGCGGGCTGTATGCGCAGTTGGTGAAGAACGGCACGTTTAAATGGATTGACAATCAAAATCATCCGGCGGGCTGGACGTTGGTAACGAAAGGCCGGGGCCAGGCGAGCCTGTGGGTGGATTCCAATCATGCACTCAATAAGATTAATCCTCTGGCGGCGCGTGTAACGGTGTATTACACCACGCCGGTTGGTGCCGTTAAACTGGTCAACAGTGGCTATTGGGGGATGAACTTCAAAAAAGGACAATCCTATAAGTTGAGTTTTTACGCACGGAAAAGCGCCAGCATGGGCGGCAGCGTTACGGCGGAACTATTGGGGGCCAACGGAACCGTTTTAGGACGTAAAGTTATCTCGGGTATATCGGGTAAATGGACAAATTTTCATGCGGTATTAAAGAGCGACGGAAGTGATCCGCGGGGCAAGTTGGGTTTTGTGCCCACGGGGCATGGATCGCTGTATCTGAATATTGTCCATTTATTTCAGGCGAAAACTTGGCGTGGTCTTCCGTTGCGGCCGCAGTTGGCCGATATGCTAGCGGCGCTGCATCCGTCGTTTGTGCGGTTTCCGGGGGGCAATTACATTGAAGGAAATTCTCTGGCGGAGGGATTTCTCTGGCAGAAGACTATCGGCCCGCTGGCGGATCGACCGGGGCATTGGAATCCGTGGGGATATTGGGTCACCGACGGGCTGGGGTATCTGGAATTTCTGGAAATGTGCCAGGAAATGCACGCCAAACCACTGTTCGGTTTTAACTGCGGCATTTCGCTGGGAGCCAATGATGTTGTTCCCATGGCTCAGATGGGGCCATGGGTAAAAAGCGCCATTGATTCGGTTAAGTTTGCCGATGCGCCAGCGGATACTAAATGGGGAGCCTTGCGGGCGAAATATGGCCATCCGGCACCTTTTCATTTAGATCGCATTGAAATCGGCAATGAGGATTGGTGGAATCTCACCAACTATTACCCCCCCCGCTATAAGGTTATTTATGATGGTCTTTTATCGCAGTTCCCACATCTGAAAACCATTTACACCGGCCGGGCGCATTTGAGCAAAGCGCCGATTTATATGGTGGATGATCATTACTACAATTCGCCGAGCTGGTTCTGGGCCAACCGGCATTTATATGATCTTCGAAGCCGAACCGGCCCGAAAGTGTTTGTTGGGGAATATGCGGTAACGCATAACTGCGGCACTGGTAACTTGCGGGCGGCGTTGGCGGAAGCAGCGTTCATGGGTGGTTTGGAACGCAATTCGGATATTGTCCGCATGGCTTCTTATGCGCCGCTGTTTGTCAATGTGCAGGGGAGCCAATGGCATCCGGATATGATCCGCTTTGACAGTTCGCGGGCCTGTGGGACGGTTTCCTATTATGTTCAACAAATGTATTCAGATAATCGCCCCACGCGCATGTTACCCCTGCAAGTGACGCATCGGCCGGTCAACGCGGTTAAGTCGGCAACAAAGGGTGTGGGAATTGGTCTGGGCGCATGGAATACGCAGTCAGAATTCCGGAATATTTCAGTTACGGCCAGCGGGAAAACGCTTTATCAATCCAACTTCACCAACGGCAGCGCCGGCTGGAAGCCGGTTGCAGGCCAATGGTCGGTGCACAATGGCGTCTATCAACAGACGGGCAGCGGTACCAATCTGATGACGGTCTTGCAGAAGCATCAGTTCCCGGCCAATTACACGCTGAATGTTCAAGCTCGGAAACTTGGCGGAGCGGAAGGATTTTTGATCGTGTTTAATGTGCAAGGCCTGCACCATTACGTTTGGTGGAATATCGGCGGCTGGGGTGATACCTCAACAGCGTTTGAACACACCAACGGCACGCAACGATCCGGTATGGGTTGGCACAGCCAGTTCAAAGTGCAGCCGGGGCGATGGTATACGATTCGTCTGGTAGTCCGTGGGGATCGCTTCACGGGTTACATCAACGGTAAAAAACTTCAATCGGAAAGCCTGATGCACTCTGGAGTGCGTTTCAGCGCTATCGCCGGGATCAATGTGCCGCAAAAAACGGTGATTGTAAAAGTCATTAACGGAACGCATCGTGCGGTTTCCGCGAACATAAACCTGCATGGAGCACCGGCTTTAGCGAATTCGGGCACAGCAATTACACTGACTGCGGCCAACGGGTCGGCGGTCAATTCACTTAGCGATCCGCACCATGTTGTACCGCATTCGGTGCCGCTGAATATTACCGGCGCAACGTTGCAATACACATTCCCGGCCCGGTCGTTTGTGATTCTGAGAATTCCGGAGCAGTGAGCGGTGCGGCAGGTCGGCGGAGCGAAAACCGCTGTTAAGCTGGCGGTTGCTGATCGAATGCGGTAGTCCGGTGCCGAAGACGGGACGTGCGATACCGACTGCGACGGTGCACAGTGCACGGTGTTATGAAGGGAAATTCCGCGTCTAACTCAACGCTGCCGCATTGAGCTACCTGTCCGCGGGGCGGGTGAATGCGGAAGGCTACTGGGCGTCGGGGATGGGCGCTGAGTCGGCGACGGCCAGGACGATGGCGTTGATGGATGCGGGTTGCAGGGCGGCGGGAAGTTTACGAAATGTGGCGGCGGCGGCTTGAAGCGTGGCACCGGTGGTGCAGACATCATCCACGAGCCAGATATGCAATCCCGAAACATCCATATTCTTCAATAGCATAAATGCGCCGCGTACATTATCGCGGCGGGCCGTGGCGCTTTGCAGGGCGGTTTGCGCGCTGGTGGCGTGTTTGCGCCGCAGCAGATCATCACAGGGCTTATCGAGAATCCCGGATAATTCCCATCCCAGTTCAAAGGCCTGATTGAAGCCACGCCTCCACTGCCGGAACCAATGCAACGGTACGGGAACAATCTGGTCAATAGGCCCTGCGGCCGCGTGCTGTATGGCCTCGGCCATCCACGGTGCAAGAATAGCGGCCAAGGCCCAATGCCGGGCGAATTTCATGCTGTGAATCAAGCGGCTTAACGGCCCGTTGAGTGTACCCACGCGGATGATGTGGTCCAGACCGAGTTTGCGGTGCAGGCAATTCCGACAACTGCCACGCGCGGCAAATGGCCCCAGCGTGCTGCCGCAGCACTGGCAATAGGGCCAAAGCAATTGCTGACGAAGCTGGCGTTGAATATCCGGACACAACCCGTTATCCGAGGGCGCAATACTTTGGCCGGTGACCCAGCAGGTAGGCGGAAAAATCGCGGCCAGTGGCTGCGCGCGGCGCATGACGTTGGCCAAATTGAAACCAGCAAGGTTCATGGCTTTAATTCCTCAAGGAACTTCATGAACGCGTCCGCCAAGTGAGCTGCTTGCGCATCCGTGAGCGCGGCTTTCCGCCAAGTCAGGCATAAACTCAAACGGGAACGAAAGGTCGTCAGCGCAAAGACGATTGGCAACAACGGCCCCACCGGCGAAATGCGGATGTAATTTTGTACTACGTTTCCGGTGCTCGTGGTTTGATTCACCCATGACCCGGTCAGATTGACATTCGATACGCCGGCCAGGAGGGGGCAGTTCTTCTGAAAGAAAAGAGCCTTATGGCGAGGCTGCTCATAAAGTTCAGAGAAATATTTCACCACCGCCAATTCACCGAATGCGGCGATTGCACCACTGCGCTTTTTGAACGCCGCGGTCTGTCGGGCGGCGCGGACGATAAGCTCCGTCGGCGTTTGTATCTCGGGCCTCTGGAATGTGGTAATGCAGGAACTTAAAAATAAACCGAACGTTTGATCCAAAGGCTTATCAGCCAAAGCGCGAATATCGACAATGGATCCGATGCTCACCGCCGTGCGACTGCCAGCCCACCAGCGCCGGCGCAGTTTATATCGGCTTTCCGCGGTTAACTGCCCAATGACCATGGCTATGGCGGCGAGGAAAATATCGTTTAATCGGCACTGTCTGGCTTTGGCGCAGGAAAGAAGCGTATTGAGGGTCCCATCAGGCAGCACGTGCATGGAACAACCGGCGGAGAAATCCATAGGATCCGCAAGATCAAAACGCCACGATCGGCGATGGGTAAAATAACGGCGAGCGGCGTGGAGTGTTTTCATGGGTGCAGTCAAGGAGCCGCCCCGGCTTTGGAAGAAATTATCAAAGCTTTGATCACTGATATGCAACACCGGCAGACGCTCTACCGGCGTGCCGTCGTGAACGGTCAGAATCAATCGCATAAACTCACGGATGCTCCAACTGTCGGCAATCCAATGGTCGTAAATGGTCAGCAGCCAATATCCGTTGCCTTCAGGAACGATACAAACACGTAACGGGATGTCAGTGGTGGCAAAGGGTGTGTTAAGTTCGCGGGCGGACAGCGTGGACAGCGATTCGTGACAAATTTGCACCACAACAGTTTTGTGATTGCTGAATATGGCGCACTGATCGTGAAATTGCGGCAGCCCCAATCCAATGGCATTGATGACAGCATCGATCGCTGCCTGCCAGCGTGGAATATCACATGTACCGTCTAACTGCATGGCCTGGGCAGCATTGTACGGGCCAAGAGTGGTCCAGCTTCGCATAAGCTGTTGAAAAATATTCAGTCGCATGTTCGCGCGAATTTTATCCGGCGGTTCTCCGCCATCCAAATCGCGAGATGATGATGTCTTATTCATGCCACACGCCTATGCCAAATTTCGTAAGGGTGCTCTGAAGACGCGCGGAATAAACCGCCCCGTGCGAACACAGTAGGCGACGTATGGTGCGCCATGAATCTGGCGGAGATATTGCTCCTCGCGCAGGGCTTCGAGAGTAATAAGCGTGATATGAATCAGGGCGGTTGCCAGCATTAAAAACGTCGGTACCGTTAGAAACGTACAAAGCATCAGGATAATGGACAGGGCATAAATGGGATGCCGGACGATCCGATAGGCTCCGAGAATAATCAGTTCTGTTTTTTCGCCCGGATCAATACCAATGCGCCATGATCGGCCCATCTGCCGCCAACAAATAAATGTCAGAACCAACGCCAGTAAGCCCAGCAGCGCTGCCACGACACCGATCCACTGCGTTTGCGGTGTCATGGGCCAAAGCGGCCGCAGGTACCAGAGGTGGGCAAAGCCACGGAAAGCCGAAACCCAGGGAAGAATGCACCAGGCGATAATGGCGGGAGTCCAAAGCAATCGCAAGCTGCGGCCGGTCTTTTCGCGCGGCAGTACATTGGGATCCTTGCCGATTTTGCGGCTAAGACGAACGGCTTTTATGATGACCGTTCCCCAGTAAATAATTACCCATAACCCTGAAGCAGCGGCTGACAATCTTGGCAGCATCAACATCCGTTAACCTCCGTAGGCCCCATCATAGCGAAGTTCATGGAAAACGGGGATTGTGCCATAAAGTCGCAGCCTTTACCGGGTAGTTGTGTCGGAGCTCCCAACGATGCAACGCACGTAAAACGACGCTGAGCATCAAAGATTGTACACCCGGGTTGGCACTTATATTGATATGGTCTATACCGCTTTGATGAAACGGCACGGGCATATCGCGGACATTCAGGTTGGTTATGTGCGTCATACGGGGATTCACGGCTTTCACGGGTACGCCGCGTAAAAAAGGCATCCAGTCTGTCAGCGGATGACTTTTATAGATGACGAAGCACTGGCGGACGTTGACCGGAATGCGGGGCGGCGTCACCGGATCAAGCAATAATAGAAGCATGACTTTATACCCGTGATGTCCCAAGTATCGGGCCACCCGAATCTGGTCATCGGCACCGTAGGAGTGACCGACGAGAATAAGTGGACCGTGAAGCATGCGGCGCTTTTCCGCGGAGAGTAAACGGTGTTCAAATGGTATATGTGCTTCATCCGCCAATGCCGCTGCGCTGATGATGTGCCGTCGATTCATCGTCCGTGAGAACGTGTCCATACCTGTTGAGAAAATTCCTAAAAATCCGCGCATGCAATACACATGTCCGGGATATCTGTCAGATTTTCCGGCACACAAGGCCCCATGGACCGCCAGCGGATTCGCCGGCAACCCGGTCAGATCGACGCACCCTGCCAAGGGCGAAATCAGTGCCGCGGCCAAAATGAAGAACGCCACGGCCCGCAGTCGCCGTTTAATGCTGTGATTCAACTGAACTTGTATGAGTGATCTTACCAGCAAAGGCGTCAGCCTTGTCCGGTAAGACTCCGCCAAGGAATTCTTGCACTTATGCGGATTTGTAAGCATTTGCATACCATTGCACTGTTTGAGCGAGGCCCTCATCAAAAAATAACACCGGATCATAGCCAATGACCTTTTGGGCCAGGGTAATATCCGCCAGAGAGTCCCGAACGTCGCCGGGCCGGGGCGCAAGATATTCCGCCTGAACCGATTGGCCTAGATGCTTTACGATCTTTTCCAAAAGATTGTTCAGGCTGATATTTTGTCCGCAGGCAATATTAATCACCTCACCGGACGGGGATCGGGCGCAAATCCCCGCCAGCATATTGGCATGAACAACATTTGAGACGTGGCAAAAATCCCGCGTTTGCCCGCCATCACCGTAAATTTGCGGACGGCGATTTTCCAGCACAGCAGTGATAAATGCCGGAATAACCGCGGCGTAGGCGCTGCGCGGATTTTGCCGGGGGCCGAACACGTTAAAATAACGCAGACAAATTGTCGCCAGACCATACACCTGAGCATACACGTCCGCGTATAGTTCGCCGGCGTATTTCCCCACCGCATACGGGCTTTTGGGCGCCGCCTTCATCCCTTCATGCTTGGGCAGCGTGGGGCTTTCGCCATACGCACTGCTGCTGGCGGAATATACAACACGGCGAACTTTTTCCAATCTTGCGGCCTCCAATACATTCAGCGTTCCCCCAATGTTAACTGTATTATAGCGGATCGGGTCAGCCACGGACCCAGGAACGCTTCCCAGGGCAGCCAAGTGAAACACCACTTCAGCGCCGGAGGCGGCCTTACGACACTGCTGCAAATCCGTAATGTCACCCAGCATGAAATCTATCTGCGGTGCGACTTCAGCCAGATTCGCTTCAGAGCCGCCATTAAGATTATCCAACACCCGCACTTTCGCACCGGCGGCTAATAACCCGCGAACCAAATGCGAGCCAATAAATCCGGCCCCACCGGTCACCAGTACGGACATGCTATTGTATGCGGAAAAAATCATGGTATCGTCATTCTCCAGTTAAAGCACCCTGCTGCCCTGCGCGTGCGCATCAAGCGCATAGGCCACGGGGCGATAGTTTTACCAGAAAGCCCCCTGAACGGCGAGCGAACCCACCCGCGAACTCTAAGATGACGCATTATCGCGGCTGACATGCATTATGCTGATTTATCGGGCCGTCATGAAGCCGTACGGTCCCAGGAAACCTCCAGCGTCGCGCCGGGTTTCAGACGCAGGGGTCTCTGAAACCGGATAACCATGCGACCATCAACCACTTTCCCGGTGGCCTGAAGCGCTTCGCTATCGCAGATACACCGCAGTCCTTTCGTTGGATCAGAGCCTTCTACCGGAGTGAGGCCAATGGTAAATTCAGATAATGCCAACTTCCCGGCCTGATGCACAATTCGATGGATCCGCCGTGTTCCGGAATTCATGGCAAAATACTCACCCCATCCGGCGGCAGTGCAAAACAGCGACCGATGATCTGTTTCGGAAATCCGTGGGGTAAATCCCAGCGACCGCCGCACGGCATCCCAACGGAACCCCTGCAGGGCCAGCAGGACGGTCCAGACGCTTAACGGACGAAAATAATGCTCGCCACATTCCACATGATCCCACGGTGCCCGCTGGTGCACATACCGATTATAAACGTCCGTTGTTACGGCAACCGCAAGATCCGTCCGCCCCAGAAACGCCAATGATGAGGAAAACATATATTCAATTCCGGTCCATGGCCCGCTCCACTGCCCCTCGCCACCGGGCGTTCCGCCATGCGGCCAAAATCCGTTAATGTAGGCAATTCCATCATCCGGATTCACATAAGGCATGCCGGGGCGGGTCTTTTGTCGGCAATAATGAAACGCCGCTTCATTATGGAGTTTAACATGGTCACGCGGAAGAATGTCACCCAAATCACAGAGGTCCGCATACCACTGTCCGACCGTTCCGGCCAATAAAATTCCGGTGTTCTCGGTGCCGGTCTGGATATCGCGGGCCATCTGATAATAGTGACCATTCCACAGTTCACGTTCAAAGCTCTTTTTGCCTTTTTCCAACCAGAGGCTGTAGTTGGCCTCGGTTGTGGTGTCGCCCAATATCCGCGCCATGCGAATGCCGGCGGCCAGGCCAGCCAACCAGATGCTTGAAACATAGGAAGTTGTGCCGTTCATAGGCCAGCCGTCGAATGTGCTGTCCGGACCGTGATCGTCGGGGAGGAAATCTTTACCCTTATCCGTGCGCTGGTCATAGGCCATGGCCTTGGTAATTACAGGCCACATTTCCCGCAGGTAGCCGTGGTCACCCGACCAGAGATAATCGCGATAGACCATAAGGGCGAACGCAGGCATAAGATCAATTTTGAACCACGCATCCGGATGCTCAAAGGTTCCAGGGAAAAAGTGCGGCATTTCTCCATCGGGCTTTTGATGGCGGGCGCTAAGTCGCATTGAAGTCTTTTGCTGATGGGGAAAAAGAAGCGAAATGGGGTGGGAACCATAAAACGCCACATCCATCGTCTGCAAACCACAACAGCCCATACCTTCCCAGACCGCAAACGTGCCGTCTTTTACCCACCAGGTTTCCTTGCTTAGCGTGGTAAGCTGGGCGTTGATCGCATCCTTGACCTTGGGCGGCATACTGCTGGCATAGAGTGCATTCTGGAAAGCCGCAGTCTGGTTAAATAATCCCTCATGTGTATCCGCCACTTCGCGGACCACCTCCAAGGAGTTGCGGAACCAGCGGTTGTAAATGTGCCCCAGAAAATTGGCGTTGCTGGAATAGTCATACTGGTTGGGGAAATACCACGCCAGAATAAATGTCGCTTTTTTTGTTTCACCAGGTTGCAAGTCGATGGCGAATGCCAAGGCGGCGTTGCGCGTATTTTCGGGTCCCACATCTTGTTCCAGCAAGGTGCCATGACTTTCAAAATTAGACCAGAACTTGTCCGCATCGCGCCACTGAACGGCGGCATACGCATCCCCGGAAAGAGCGGCCAAGGTCATATCGCCGCTCGAGGCATCAAAGGAATCAACACCGTAGCCCGGTGTAAACGTGGCGTGGGCGAGGTGGGCCAATAATCCGCCGTAAAAGAATGGCATTTGCGTCCACCGCGCCGGAGGCCAACCGCCCCCCACCGAAGATGCCCATGCCGCCGTGCGGCCCGCGCCGTAATGCCCGGTGACCAACAAAGGAGCGCCGGCATCGGTCGTCAACAGTACGTGCCCGCCGGGTTTCACCGCAGCAAGCCGATTATAGCCGCCAAGGGTTTCGAGTTGTGGATCACCCAGAACAAAATCAGCCTTTTCCGCGACGACTATGGATGTCGATTGGTTGACGGTATCCACCGAATCGTGAAACTTTACAGGGAGTGCCTGTTCAATGGGCGTGCCGTTAAGGTGCCCCCAGCGTGTGCTGCTATTACCGTAGAAGGCATCCCACCCGCCGGTTACCAACAAGCCCACGCCTTTATGCACCGCATCACGAAGCATGACCATGTTGTCATGTCCCAGGGTGTCGGCGGAATGGGGAATTTCTCCCAGCCAGATTACATCGTATTGTTTGACCAACTCATCCACAGATGAAACCGGCAATTGTATAGGCCCATTGTTGACTGTCACACTGGTATCAAGCGCGAGATTTTTTACTTGGGATAGAACCTCCTTTACGCGGGATGGCATGGATTCCAGCAGCACCAAT
>DAHXLH010000100.1:0-5828 GCA_027366115.1 Phycisphaerales bacterium | reverse complement strand
AATGCCGGGCGTACAACCGGTGATCAATGGCACAGAGGGACTACGGCTTTTGAATATCAATAATCCAAATTTGTCCACGACCATTGAACAATAGCGGTGTGGTTAACAGGGCCGCCAAGGCCTTAACTTTGGCGGCCCTTTCGGCTCCGCAAAATACAATCGCTTAGCCGGTTGCGCTTGGCCTAAACTCCGCGAACGGTGATAACTTTAACATAGCGCCAGAACTGTAGTAGCCCGGCGGGGTTATTGGGATAATCGCGTCGGGGCGCTGGGCATGCGGGCCAAGATGTTTGGCTTCGGAGACTTTATTGTGATGAAAGCATATTCTCGGATCCGGCATTTGCACCAAATACGTGACGGCATCATGAAATTGTTAGCGGGCACGGTGGTTCCCCACCGAGCCGGCATCGGGGGTGGAAACACGGACCAACCTGCTGCCCAACACGTCGGTACGACAACAGCCCTTGGCACTTCGCGGCATTGGATACTTCCGATCGCGGCCTGTGCAATGCTAATGCCCGGCATATCCGCGATCAGGGCGCAAGATGTCGCTCCAGTCATCCATAAAACCGCGACGGACCGAATCATCAATCCGGTGGGCAAGGTGGCCATAACGCCGAATTTCTCTATTGGCGTTGTCGGTATCCGGAACCATGTGGTAGTGGAAGCATCGGGCGCGGCATTTCGGCAAACGCTGACGGTGTTGAGTCCACGCGATCTGTCCGAGGAATCACAACTGGGATTTCTGAAGGGTAAACCGGCGCGCGGTAAGTTGGTTTCCGGCATGTCCAAGCAGAGCCTCTTTCAAGGGCTTGCCGCCGGGCCGCGCGATATGATTTATGCCGCCGGCGGCGTTTCCAACAACGTGCTGGCATTTCACATGCAGCGCGACGGAAAACTAAAATTAATTCGCAAATATCCCTTGGCATTCCAGAGCTTTCCAAAGGCGCAGTATCCCTATCAATACCAAGGGCGACAGACAGGTTTGAAAAGCCGCAACGGACCAGTCACTGAGGGAAAAATTATTTCACAACCCAAGCGTCGGCATAGCGCCTGGAATTTTTATCCCGATTCCGTCGCGGTAGGATTGCGTGGCATCCATATATTCACTACCGGGCTGTTAAGCAACAGCGTGGCGCGCATTAATATCAAAACTGGCCATACCCGTTATGCCAACGCCGGTGCCATGCCGTTTCAAGTAGTTGTCTGCGATCAGGGGCGACGCCTGGTGGTCAGCGATTGGGGCGCAAATCGTGTAACGATTCTCGATGCTCGGACCATGCGTCCGTTGGGCTTTATCCGCATAGGCGAGCCTACCAGTCCCGACAATCGCCTGCCCGGTATACATCCAACGGCATTGGCGGCAGATGGTAATTCGGCTCGTGTTTGGATCGCGTGCGCCAATGCGGATGTTCTCACGGAGGTGGATGCCGGCAGCATGAAGATTGTCGGCAGGGCCATAGATCGACCTTATCGCGCTGCTCCGCCGGGATCGTTTCCCGACACTTTGGCGGTGGCGAACGGCATGGTGTTCGCGGGGAATGCGGGCAACGATGATGTGGCGGTATTTAATGCCGCCACAGGTAAGCCGGAGGGCTTAATTCCCACCGGGTGGTATCCAACCAACTTATGTATTTATCAGCACGCATTGTATGTGGTGTCCGCCAAAGGCCTGGGATCAGCACCGAATCCACATTATCAATGGGCCGGTGATTCGATGCCCGGTACAGTCCAACGTATTGCTCTTGACGATTTGCCGGGGCATCTTGCGGACTGGACTCATAACGCTTTGGCCGATAACGGTTTTGCCCGCGCGCAGCGGGCGAAATTGGCGAAGCAAAACAAAGTCGCCACCCGGTTGATTAACCGTCATATCCACTATGTGGTGTTTATTCTGCGGGAAAATAAGACCTTTGATGAGGAATTCGGGGCCTACCACCGCGCGGGCCGCTGGGCTGATCCGCACTTGGACCTGTATAACCGCACAGAGCTCCCCAATCTTTACGCCATGGCCGATCGGTTCGGCTTGTGCGTGAATTTCTATATGGATGGCGAGGTAACCGCGCAGGGGCATCAATGGACGACCGCCGCGGAGGATTCCGATTATATCCAGCGCACTTGGCCCATGTATTATTCCGGACGGGGCATAGCATCGAATGCGGGATGGACGCAAGACCTGCGTCCGGCGGCTTACAACGCGAAAACCGGCTTTAGCGGCGGCGATAATCCACATTCCTATGACCTTAACTTCAGTCGATTAAAACATTGGGCCAATCCGTGGATTTCCTATCCCGGCGGCATGTTTATTTTTAATGATTTACTGACCCATCACGTTTCGTTCATGAACTTCGGAGAATTTGTCGCGCGAAACCAGGCCGGAAAAATCAGTACGGCCATGGTTAAACACATTGGTAAGCCGTACCCGGAATGGAATCGCTTTATTCTAGATACCGACCGCTCGCACCTGGTGCATGAATTCATTGCCGCCCATAAAAAGAATCTGCCGCACTTCCTGTATATCTGGCTGCCGGATGATCATACCGCCGGCCGATCACCCGGGTATTACACGCCGCAATATTATGTAGCTAATAATGATCTGGCCACCGGGCAGATTGTTGCGGAATTAAGCCGCACCCCGCAATGGAAGCACATGGCCATATTTATCACCGAAGATGACGCCCAATCCGGAGCCGATCATATTGACGCCCATCGATCTTTTTCCGTCATCGTCAGCCCATGGATAAAGCCTGGCGTGTTAATTACGCATCGTTACTCCCAAGTGAATCTCATGCGCACCATTGAAGCCATCACGGATGTACCCCCCATGTCCCAGTGGGATGCCAATGCCCAGGTGCTTTCCGGGATCTGGACACGCCACCCGGATTTTGCTCCGTATGACGTGCAACCGATTCGCGTGCCGGTGGGATATAACCCCGGAAAAATGTGGCCGGGTGAGCAACAGCGGCGTAAGGCTGGCAAAACCGGACAATGGCTTTCGCCGCAATGGCTCAAAGCTCACAAAGGGGCAGGCGGCCCGCTGGGCGAGTCCGATTTTACGCCAACCCAACTGATGAAGGTTCCTGGCCCGGAACAAATGCGCCAGGAATGGATTGCGGTGAAAGGCCACACGTCTTATCTGCGGGTGATGGCCTACCTGTGGCATTTGGCCAAAACGCAACATCAACCATTAACCCATTACATTGCCAGCGATGCCGGCGACGGCCCAGCGGATGGAGATTAATTCATGAAGAGTCTGCTGCAAACATCCGTTATAATGTTAAATTAACACGAATCTACGGCGTGCTGCGATAACCTGCGGGAAGGACGAAAAATGGAGCCTCCAAGAAATTCGGCTCTCTTGCCAAGACGGTGCTGGATTCGTAACACTTCGTTCCATTTGGCCATACGTTCACTGCGGGCGAAGGACCCAACCTTCAAAATCGGTGCGTGAGTGGCTACGGCCAAGTGTGAAATAAAAGCGTCCTCGGTTTCTCCGGAACGGGCGGAGACTACCGGCAGCCAGCCGGCCCGCCGCGTCAGCGCGATGGCGTCAAGGGTTTGGCTGACCGTGCCAATCTGGTTGAGTTTAATCAACACCGCGTTGGCCAGATTTTCTTTAATTCCCTGCGCAATGCGTTGTAAATTCGTAACAAACAGGTCATCGCCGATCAAAGTGATTTTATCGCCCAGCTCCCCGTGCATAAGCCGCCAGGTTTCATGATCAATATCGGCGGCGGGATCCTCCAATGCCACAACAGGATAGCGCCGGCACCAGTCCGCCATCAGGCCACAGAATTCGGATGAATCAAATTTTCGGCCTTCCAGCTTGAATTCGTAGCACCTGGAATCGGCATTGTAAAAGTCGCTGGCGGCGATATCCAGTGATAAAGCGGCCTGCACGCCGGGGGTGTACCCGGCATGTTCGATGCCGGCGATGCACAGGTCGAGTGCTTCCCGGTTGGTTTTCATGGTCGGCCAGTAGCCACCCTCATCGGCCAGGCCGCAACGGAGATTTTGACGGGCCAGCAAATCGCCGACGGCGTGATAGATATTATGGGTGATTTCGAGCGTTTCCTCGTAGCAACGGGCACCCACGGCCACGATCATGATATCCTGGATATCGATCGCACGGTTGGCATGTGCTCCGCCCCCGATGATCTGAATTTCCGGAAGCGGCAGGGTGAAAGTATTATCAATCGATAAATATTCAAATAGGCACATATTTTTACATTTCGCCGCGGCATCCACCGCGGCCAGCGAAACACCCAGAATGGCATTGGCCCCCAGGCGGGATTTATTTTCCGTACCATCCAGAGCCATCAGGGTTTGATCCAGTTGCCGCTGGTCGAATACATCGTGCCCGTGGATATGCCCGGCGATTTCACCGGTAACATTGGCTGCGGCCCGCAGGACAGATTTTCCACGGAAGCGGGCCGGATCATGATCCCGCAGTTCCAGGGCCTCGTACCGGCCGGTGGAGGCACCGGAGGGGACCAAGCCGCGCCCCTGAATGCCGTTTTCCAGTGTGATCCAGACCTCCAGCGTGGGATTGCCACGGGAATCAAATATCTGGAGCGCATCAACATGTGTGATTTTCATCTTTCCATTCCTTAATCCATTTGATCCAAAGTACGCACTTGGCTACGAAAGTACGATCTCCGTCGTCCACGCGAAAAATATCTGCGGAAACGCCATTAGCCAATCGGGTCATGTCCGCGTGCCCATCGCGGAGCGGCCCATCAGGCCTCACGATACACCTTTCCAAGTTCCACGCCCGCGGGCTTGAGATTGCCTTCAAAGTCAATCACTGCGGTATTGGCGGTACAGGGGAACGCATCATGGCCCATCCATACTATGAAGCCGCCGCAGGCTGGGAATCGGCTCAGGGCCGCTCGGGCCGCCAGCCCCAATGCCGTTGCCTGCCGGGCCTGACTCCAGGCCACAAATTCCTCCAAGTTTTTCGGTGGCTGGCCTTTCTCTTGAATAAACGTGGACCAGTCGATCCAAACCGGAGTGCGATTCCAAAGCGGATTATCCGAATTACAGGGAAAGGTCTGCAAATCACCCTTATATTTGTTAATAATCTCAACTGAGCTGGCTCCCGGCGATCCCATTTCCGAATAAAACATCGAATCCCCCTTGTCCCATAATTCTTTCCATGCCCCATCGACCGGACCGTTTACGGTGTAGGGGCCATGCGTATCCCAGAACAGACCCTTGCCACAGTTTTCAATACTATTGAAAAGGCGCGGGCCGTACGGGGCGGTCTGCACAAATCGCCGACCATGGTCCAGCCGATCAATTACTTCGTAAAACTTTTTCAACAACGGATGTCGAATAGTCAATGGTTCGACATGTTTGCCTGGATTGACCCCGTTGAGATCATTGAACAACTCGTTGCCGCCGCACCACAGCAGCAGCGACGGATGATGCTGCCGCCGCTTAATGTACGATTCGGCGACACGGCCCCATGTCGCAACAAAGTCCGGATTGTCCGGAGGAAATCGGTCGATGCTCGCACCGGAAAGTGAAAATTCCTGCCAGACCAAAATACCCAGGCGATCACACTGATTATAAAAATGTTCCTTCTCAAGAAATCCGCCGCCCCAGACCCGCAGAACCTTTACTCCCATGGCATGGTATAAATTCAATCGCCGGTCGTAATCTTCATTCTCGAGGTCCGCAAAGTTGGGCCGAATGGGCGTCCAATTTATTCCGCAAAGGAATATCTCCTTGCCGTTGACCGCACAGAGATAACGATCCGCTTCCGGCACCACGTCCAGATAGGCATTGGCGGTATTTTTCGCCCCTTTGGTTTCCCGCCACTG
>DAHXLH010000091.1:0-9908 GCA_027366115.1 Phycisphaerales bacterium | reverse complement strand
TAAGTCCCGGTGAATTCCCGATGGTGAGGCACTTCTCACCGGGATACACTCCAATGCGTGGCTTGGAGGCCTGCAATGGATTGTTATCGTTAAGAGGGCAATTCATTGGGCGGGCATAGCCAACGGGAAGGTGTGGCCGTTGAGACCGCGCAAAAATATATTCATATTTTACGGCGCAGCAGTTTTGGCCTCTGGCGAGGCGTGACGGGCGCGCATACCCCCCGTGGAGCTGTCAGCAGCGAACAACCAGTCCCGCGGGCAAAAGCCCCCCAGGAAAGTATGAAGTTATTTTTGCCCGGTCCCTTACTCACTGTTGGCCCCCGCGGTGCCGTTGAAGGACGGCCAACGGTTATGTTCGCTGGCACGTACTGCAATGCGGGCTTAGGCGAATTATTCTCCAGGCATGGGAATTGCTGTAGTTATAGCCGTGGGGTGTTCTGATTGTGCCTGTCACCTCTGGTCTATTGAATAAAAAGGAATATTATGAGAATTATATTTTCACTACTGGGTCTGCTGGTGATCATTTTGGTTGTGGTGGGTTTCTACCGTGGATGGTTCCGCGTATCCGGTGGGAACAATGAAAATAAATCACATGTCACGATGAGTGTAAATAAGTCAAGAATGCGCGCGGATAAGAATAGTCTGGTCCGCGACGTAAAGAATATCACGCCGGCGACCACCGCCCCGGCGCGGGATGGCGCGTCGGACAATTCCCCGGCCACAGTGCCAGGCGATACCTCAACGTATAAATAGAAGTGGCCGGCAGCGAAAGGAGCTTGATTAGATGAATCATGCAAACCCTACGATGCTGCCTTGGATGGGTGGCGGAATGTGGATTGGGATGCTGATCGGCGTGCTGGCGGTGGTACTGCTGATCGTTGTGATTATAAAATTATTGAAGAAGTGAACGGTTATATAATGCGGCTCGCATTTTTGGGTATCGCTGCGATTGGAATAATGTCCGTATCCGGATGCGGCAATTACGCGCGTTGATTGGCAGCGGTTACGTCGGGTACTTCCACGCCCAATGCCGTGGCCAGGGATATTTGGTGATCCTGCTCCTGCACCAATATTTGGCGCAGATGTTCGGCCAGCGCATATTCACCAATTTGTTCACACTGCCGCACGCGTTGACGATAATTGCGGATCGTTTCATTTTCGTTTTCCAGATCAAAACGCAACATATCCTCCGCCTTATCGGAAGTCTTGACCGGCTTTGGTATTACCTTGGGCATTCCGCCCAGGTAGTCAATTTGATTCGCCAGGGTGATGGCATGGGACAACTCTTCAGCGGCATGGACCTCCAGTTCGGCGGCGATATTCATGTACGCTGCGCCCTTGATAACCTGGGAATAAACGACGTAAGCGATAATCGCCTGGTACTCCCGTGCGAGGTCTTCGTTGAGCAGATCAATGAGATCTTCGCGAACCAACTTGGGATGATTGTTTTCAGTTGCGGATGTTTTCATTACCATTGAATTATTGCTCCTGTTTTGTATATCCAGCCCGGAGAACCTGTAAAAAGCAAAACGGGGAAGCTTCGGCATTGTCGGCAGAAGCTTCCCCGCCGCACACTGTTCCCCACTTGGCGTTGCCCCACTTTACGCGTGCCACTTTACGCGCCCCACAGGTCACTTTGCCCCACTGGCCCACTTCCCATTTTTTGCGGCCTTCGGTTTTCTCCTATCGGCGCGCTGCCAGGAATCGCGAACGGCGTGCTTGACGTGCGCCCAAGTCAAGGTTGATTTTCCCTGATGCTTAGCCCAATCACGCGCTAAAATAGGCTCAGCTTCCTCGTAGGAGCGATCATGGTAATTCGCCCGTGATTCCCAGCCATACTGGTACGCCGGGGCGTATTCTTCATAGGAGGTACCTTTTTTAATGTAAGGCCGCGCGGTAAACGTTGAACGCCAGAAGCCGTGTTCAATGGTTGGATCAATATTTTCCGCCAGCGCTTTGCCAGCCAGACCGCCCGCCACGCCACCGATAACCGCTCCGGCGGCCGCGCCTACAAGCGTCCCAACGGGACCGGCAACCGTGCCAATGGCGGCACCGGCACCAACGCCGCCAATAACGCCCCCGGTGAGGGTGCCCGCCCCGGTACCCAAGGGATGAGCCCCGGTCGCACCGCTTAGCGGATCACGGTTCGCATCGCGTCGCGACTTTGTAATTTCCTCGGTTTGTTTTTCCGTTTTCATTGGTCAACTCCTAGCTAAAGTAATGAAGGTAAGATCACGCCCACGGACAAAATCCATGCGGTAACACAATCACCAGCAAGATGTACATGCAAACGTCGTACCAATAACGCAATTCTCCGCGCACACGCAGTTTCCCCTTATAAAGCGTTAAAACGCGCCATGGTCCGGTGAGGGCTTGATGGCTGCGTGACTGATGCAAAACGGCGTTACCGGACAAAATGCCGCGGACAAATTGTCCGGTGCGTGCGGCTGTTGGCGTCAGAGAGATGTAATGACTCTGATTGTTTAGATATCTTCGATGCGGCACGGAAATTGCAACCGAACGGTGGGGACGGGGATAAGATTTCTGAAATGGATTTCTATTATTGACAGAGAAATTTAGGATCATTGTATGAGTGTGTTGCTTTCACAAGATGTGGATCGGCCGGAAATTCTGTTGGCGCGGACATTTCAAAAGAGTGGCAAGGTAAAGGAAGCCATTGAGGCCTGCGCCCGCGATCTTTCCACCGCCAATCAAGCTCTCAGGCAAAAACTCGCCGCTTACCACGGCCCCGATGGCGTGGGGGAGGCCCTTTCATTTACTGAAGCCATTGAAGAGAGAATTCGCTACTGCGCGGAAGAATTGCGGATATTAAGCACGGCTCTGGCTGCGGAAATTTCCGCCCGGGCCGACCTTGAGGAAAGGTTGAAAAACAGCGAATTGCTCGGAGACAAGCACCGGTTCCTGGCGTTTCATGATGTGATTACCGGTTTGGCCAATCGGGCCCTATTCAATGATCGATTGGATCGGGCTTTGGCCCAGGGTCAGCGTCATGGTCGTCCCTTCGTGGTGCTGTTCATCGACATTGATAATTTCAAGCAGGTTAACGATACCTGCGGGCACGATGTTGGAGACAAGGTTCTGCACCTGGTCGCCCAGCGTTTGCAGGCGTGTGTGCGCGATGAGGATACCGTCAGCCGCGCCGGAGGCGATGAGTTTCTGTGTCTGGTGATGGAAGTCAACCAAGACGCCATTATTGCCAATATTGCGCAAGCCATGATTGACCAGGTGTCAAGAACAGATAGTGCCGCCAGCCTCAAAACGATGGTGAAGCTGAGCATCGGCATCGCCATGTGTCCCCGGGATGGCGTAACCGCTGAAAAGCTGTTGAAAAATGCCGATACCGCAATGTATAAAGCTAAAGTGGATGGCTCTGGATACTGTTTCGCCAGCAGCCGTGCCGCCGCAGATGGGTACCATTGGGAGAACCCCGGTAAGGCGCACGAAGACGCTGGAGTTGCCGCAGCGCAACGAATGCGGTTGCCCTGATTCATCAAATACTCAATTGCCAGGAGCCTCTTCGAGTAATGGCCGGGATTGCGATTAATCGGAGAGACTCCTATGAAGACCGCAGTTACTCGGAGCGGCCCCTACGTGCAAGTCCTTACGTGATCGGCAGATCGCCTTTGGTGATCTGATTGGAATCAAGGGTAACGCGTCCGACTTGCGAGAGAGCACTGCCGTCGCGGATGGAGGCGTCCGCGTTGATCATGATATCTTCCCGGGCCAGAATATTTCCTGCAAAATCGCTGGCGGCCCCCAGCGTTGCCGAGCCGCCCACCTGCCAGTATACGCCACCTTTCACCCAGGTGGTCGCACCACCATTGATGGAAATAATCGACGAGTTGCTGGCGGTGGTCAGCGTGGTGCCAATCTGAAAAACGAATTGCGCGTTGGGATCATCCTGGTCTTTGAGCGTCAGGGTTCCATGGAGCGTTGCCGCGGAGGAAAAATGATAAACTCCTGGTAGCAGCGTCAATCCGCCCAGATCCTGCCCGCTTAGGTCGTGCGTTAAGGGCATCGCTACGGCTGCGTCATAAGCGGTGGTAAGATCCGTATGTGCTTGCAGCGCAACGGCGTCGGCGGCGTGTGTGGTGTGCGGCGGGGAAACGGTTCCCGGCGGAAATCCAATAATATCCGGGCCATGGCTGGCCCCCACATCCCCGCCATGAACTGCGGTTTTACCGGTGTTGTCTACTGCGGTACCGGCAAGTACTGCAAAGTTGCTGGCCGAATTGAGGTCCACGGAGTTGCCGGACATCTTAGGTTCTGCGCCCGCCGGTGGTACTACCAAAAGGACAAGGGTTTTATTTTTCATAGGTGTTACTCCCCGTACCGCAATTATGGGCGGCTTTTGTGGATAGGGGTCCACAAAACAAGCTGGGCATCGCAATGAAGAGAACAAGCCGGTAGTTGCTTGAACGGGAGGGCATCGAAGCGATCCATTTTGCGGTTAACCAACAAGGAACCGCAACAATCGTACGACATGCGGTGCTATGCTCGAGCACTGCTAAATATATATAGCAGCAAATCTCATGCCTGGTGCTTTTGGCAATAATGATTCCAGTACTGGGGTGCGGCGATTTTTGTGGCAAACACGTCCCGCCCGCAAATCGATGACCCGCATGCCCGGCGCGCTATTGGGGGTGGCCATCTTGGCCGCCGGTGGCTCTCCCGGTAAGCCCGCCCCGGCAGATCCCATGCAGCCGATGCCCAAAACAACAAAAGACTGGGCCGCACCTTTGCATCGTGCTTCTCCCAGAGGATATTACAGGCTTGCTATCAGAGAGCAACATCCTGCCGGGAGGTGGACACCTGGCGCGACCGCGCGAGATACGGCTGAACAATTGATTGTCCAAAATTATGTCCGGGTGACGGCTGCGTCCTGGGAGGTGGACCGAATTGGCCGGGACAATTTGGCTTGGTCCGCCAGAATGTCGTGGTGAAACGGCTTAAAGCGTCGCGTTATACCGGGCCGCGGCGGGGGAAATAGCGGAATTCAGGGAATACCGCCGTGGCACGGGAATTGCATTATTGTAAGCAAGCCGTTGCGACTGCATCTGTTTAATAATGACATGCGTATGTCAACATAAGATAGAAACCAGTTGCATTGAAAGTTGCTTGTACTTAACTGGAAAGGAGTATCTATCATGGGCTTGATTCTTATTATCATCTTGGTTCTGTTGTTGCTTGGCGCGTTGCCGACATGGCAATACAGCAGCAAATGGGGCTACGGCCCCAGCGGTGGACTGGCGCTTATCCTGGTGGTTCTTATCGTGCTAATTCTGATGGGCGTGCTTCCCGGCCGATTTTGAAGCGTGTTGCAGGCGGCAGCGGAATATAACGCCCGACCTGCTGGCGGATATATGGTCAAGGCGTATGCCAAAACCGGTAATGGCCAATGAGTTACCGGCCGCACCAGCATTATCGTTATTGGAACCAATAGCCAGTAACCGTATCGGAACCTTCCGTCGCACCGCCATCGGCTGCTCCCATATTTACGACAATGGAGCAGCCGATGGCACGGCGGACTTTTGTGGTGCAATAAATATTCCGGCGGTGTCGATGACGGTCATCGGCGCGCCATGAAGTGGATTACTACTTTTTTTGGAGTTCGATGATGAATCGTAAAAATGTTTTCACAATCACCGGCGTATTGGCCCTGAGCGTCATGTCCGCCGTCGCTTTTGCGGGGACGCTCAAGCCTGTTAACGTCAAGGGGCAGCTTCTGGATATGAACTGCTATAGCGCCCATGGGCTTAAGGGGCGGGCGCACGGTCGGGTGTGTGGTAAAAAGTGCCTCCTGTCCGGCGCTCCGGCTGGTATTCTTGTGCATGGTCACGCCTGGACTCTGGATGTGAATCCCCGGCCACTGGCACCGTATGTCGGCATGACCATCCAGGTGGCGGGACAACGCAATACCCGGGATCATGTGTTGCTCCCCGTTACCATAAAGGTTGATGACCACGGAACGTGGAAACCCATCAAACTTATTGCGTTGTTCAAGCCCGTGGAGTAATAAATCGACGGATACAAGCCCATGGCCGGTCTTTTAGCCATAGCGTGCATCTGGTCTTGAGAAACGCTGGACGCATGATGTTGTCATTATTCACCATCTCCGGCGTACCGTTGTTCGCGGCCATTGTGAGCGCCGCGCCCACGGACCGGCTGAAAAGGCAGCCTGGAAGGCCTGCGCCATAATGTGGGGCTTTCCCGCAGCACGCATTGGAAAGATTGCGGCCTGTCCGATCGGCTAATCAGGGTAGCCGGGACCGGTTACGATTCGCCAAGTTCTTTGACGCTCTGGTGTAGCAGTTTTGGTTTGCTGAAACGCTTTGGTTTTCGTTTAGAAAAAAGGAGAAGCACGTATGAGTATTACCCTATCGGATGGTTCCAACAGCGAGACCGCCGTGGTGAGTGCCAAGCCAAAATCCACGGGAAAGAAGCTTCCGCTGCAGTTTCAGGGATTGCTGACGGATATTTTGAACTCAGATCTTTCTTACATGGCGCATCCCGCGTTTGATCGGCCGGAAACGGAAAGTTTAATCTTTTCCGCCGCTTGGGATGGCTCCATGCAGGCTCTGCCCAATTCCGATGCGGCCGCTCCAACCGGCACCGGGCGTAGCGACGGACCGATAGAGGCGATGCCTGTGGCCCTGTCCACCGCAGCCCCGTTGCCCAGCCGTGACATGGAAAACAAGCTGTTCATGCGTTTCAATTTCGCCCGCATGAAGCTTTCGCAGTTGGCCAAACGTTTTCGTGTTCGCTCTACCCAATCTCTGGCCGAGCAGATGGAATTTTGGCACGCTCGCGCGGTAGAAAACCGGGAATTGCTGGCCCGTATGAATATGGCTCTGGTGCAGGCTATGGCCAAGCGGAGCCGGGCCAATAGCGATGTGGAAAATGCGGAACTGGTATCCGAGGGCAATGTGGCCCTGTTCCGGGCCATTGAAAAATTTGATGTGTCCCGCGGATTTCGGTTCAGTACCTATGCGTGCCGGGCGATTCTTAAATCGTTTAGCCGGGCGGCCATTCGCAGCAGTCGCTATCGCACCATGTTCGCCGTCGAATTAACTGCCAACAACATCGATCGTGTTGATCGAGAATGGCAAATACGTCAAGCCCAGGAGGAATCTATTATGGAACTTCGTCGAGTATTAACAGAAAACCTGGCTTCGCTTTCACAGGTGGAGCAGCGCGTCATTGAAGCACGTTTTTCCATTGACGCTCCGGCCGATGATACATCACCCCGCATGACCCTGGAGGAAATTGGTGATGTGATAGGAGTGACCAAGGAGTGCATCCGCCAGATTCAGATGCGGGCCTTGGAAAAACTGCGTTACGCCCTGCAGCGACGGGGCGTTTCTTAAGCTGCCGGGATGGCTCGCCCAAAAGCAGGTGAGCGTTTTCCCGGATTTGGCGCGGTAGCGGAGGCCCCCACCCCATTTCCCGGGTCGCTTTGGCCGACGCTTCTGACGGGCGTGACCATATATTTTGGCAGTGTCTGCATGGGATGTAGACGGCTGGCTTGCAAAAAAGCCCGCGGCGGCCAAGATGGCCCTCCCCCCAAAAACGCCATCATCTGTGCGCGGGACGTCTTTGCTAAAAAATATGGCCACGCCCGCCACACCCGTAAAATCAGGCTTTCTTGCTTCCCCTGCGTATAAAGCGTATAGTGTTAATGGTATCAGCGACATGCAAGCAATCGCATCAGGAAGGGGAAGAGGCGGGAGTATGTTGTGTTCGAGGAACGCTCGCCAATTTATCAATTTATTCCCGGGCGGACACGTTGGAGTAATAAAAAGATGAAGACCGCCGATAAATATGAAATTCTTGTTGTTGAAGACAATCCCACCGAGCGCGCCGCGATAGAGCAACTGCTGACCGGGGCCGGCTACAATGTCAAATTGACGGACTCCGCCGAAAAAGCCTTAAATTTTGTGGACGAGGGTATCGACTGCGTGATCGCCGGCGTGATTTCCGGCGACATTTCACGCCTTGATCTTATCGCCCATTGGAAAACCCATTTTCCCGAAATGCCCCTGCCCATGATTCATGAAACACAATCTGTGGAGGCTCTGGTTGAAACCATCAACGGCGGGGATCATCACGGTATGCGCAATCTTGTGAATGCCAAACTCATGCTCACCAGACTTATGGCGTTGGTACAGTCCTGCCACCGGAGTCCCAAGGCCCCAGTCGTGCCGGAATTGGACGCCTCCCAACACGGCATGGTCGGTCGCTCGCCGGCCATGATGGACGTTTTCGCTTTGATCGCCCGAGCCAGCCAGGCCTTCAGCACCGTGCTGATTTTAGGAGAATCCGGAACCGGCAAAGATCTTGCGGCGCAGGCCATTCACCGAACCTCGCCGCGCAAAACCGGACCGTTTATCGCCATGAACTGCGCTGCCATGCCTGAAGCGCTGGCGGAAAGCGAATTATTTGGCCATGAAAAAGGTGCGTTTACCGGAGCCACCGGAACGCGCATCGGCTGCTTCGAAGCCGCCAGCGGAGGCACGTTATTCATCGATGAAATCGGCGATTGTTCATTGCCGCTGCAAGCCAAGTTGCTGCGAATTCTGGAAAACCGGATTGTTACTCCAGTGGGCGGGCATCGTGAAATTAAAGTCGATACGCGCGTGGTGGCGGCCACGAGCCGGGATCTGCTGGCCATGGTGGCCAAAGGCCAATTCCGGGAAGATCTGTACTATCGCCTCAATATTGTCGCCATTCGCATGCCGCCGCTGCGCGAGCGTGCGGCGGACATTCCGCTGCTGGTGCGGGCTTTTATCGAACGCGTGAACGCACAAAACCAATCTTCCATAGACACTATCGCTGCGCCGGCATTGGAAGCGCTGCAACGTTACCGTTGGCCCGGCAATATCCGGGAACTCCTGAACGTCATCGAGCGAGCTGTGGTGCTCTCCGATGAGCCAAAAACCTCCATCTTGCTTGCTGATCTTCCCGCCGAGATCGCCAATGCTCTGGTAGGATCGGCGGTGCCAGAGCCGCCCGATACCATTGCTGCCGCCAACCCTGCCGGCAAATCCAACATAGTCTTGCCCATCGGCAACATCCATCAGATGCTAACGTTGTCCCAGCTTGAAGAGCAGGCCATTGACGAGGCGATGTCGCGTTATTCCAACAACCGAACCCGAGCCGCCCATGCCATCGGAATCAGCGTGCGCACGCTGCAACGCAAACTCGCACAGCGTGAAGCGCCAGGCGTAGTATTGCTTCACACGGAACTGGAATCATCCCCAACCAGTCGCCTGCGCCAAGATATTTCGTAACTGTTTACCGCTCTGCGACCGCAGCGCGCTGGTTCAGGCCAAAATCCAGTCGCACATCGGTCAGCAGGCCGGGACTCCCCCGGCCCAAGCGTTCAGCATGGTCTTGGTTTTGGAGCAAAACGGTCTCACCACCAGGCGCGAAAACGGGGGCCGAGAGTTCAAGGACCACAGGGAGTTCACGGCGGTGGCGCGACCCGAAGCGAAACCACCGTAGCCGGCGATGCCCCTATCGCCGCAGCGGATACAAAAGGCGTAGCCGCATGTCACCCTGACAGCCAACCGCCCACTACGCCCCAGAGCCTTTTAGTTTTCTCTTAATCGGGCCTTATTCGTTTTTATGGTATTCTGGAACAGAACGATTTATTGGGAAATCTGATCAAGCTTTCCCTCACAAATCCAGGCAGCCCTGCAAACCAAAAGACCCTGCTGTATGCGGACTAATTATACAAATAAAGTGCCGCACCATGCGGCTTCGTTGCCCTGCTTGATAACGTTGATTGTTTAGCGTGACCCGCGACAATACGGCGTTATCGGACACAATGGCCCGGACAATTTGGCTAGTGCTCTGTCACAGCAAGAAATTAGGGTACGCTGTGA
>DAHXLH010000082.1:0-6524 GCA_027366115.1 Phycisphaerales bacterium | reverse complement strand
AGGGTCAGGACATCATGTTGTGGGATCGGTTGCGCCTTGGCTGGTGTCGCCGACTTTTTTGTTGCGGGCGCAGCTTTGCTGAAGTGCAACAGCGTTACGTCGATGGTAATGGGCGGAACGGAGGACACCATTCGCGTGTTGATAAACCATTTTTTGGCCTGCAGTGGCTTCCATGCCGCCAGGAGGTTATTGACCGCTGCAACTACCGCGGGTGTTTTGCCATTGAGCATCCATTTACCGCCACTATGTTGCAGCGCAACGGTATGGCCCGCATGGCGCACCGTGATACGCCGAATTTTAACACCCGTAAGATCAGCCACGGTTTTGTTGCGTAAGGCCGTGAGTTGTGGCAGCAACTCCTTGACGGCGGCGGGGCTGACTAAATACACGCTGGGCCATTGCGCGAGTTTTACCGGCATCAAACCGGATTTTTGCAACGTGCCGAAAGCAATCTCAATGGGGTGAATATGACCGGTAAGAGTGATGTTCCAGCGAGCGCTGGGACGGCTTAAGCCCAGGGCGGTCAAGTTCCGCGGCGCATCAATAAACCGTTTGGCCGTCACAGAATGCAAATCTGTAAGCAGTTTGCTAACCGCCGCGCTGTCTGCGGTTTCGCGCTGCGTTGGGGATGTATTTAGCACCCATTTTCCACTGATTTTTCTAAGCGTTAGCGCAGCAGGCGTATTGCCGGTAACGCCGGTGACACGGGTAATGGTAATCTTTGACGCCCCCGTAGCAACATCCGCCGCCACGAGGTGATGGTCACGCAATTTATTCAAGCTTTGCTTCATCTGTGTAAAGGATGTGTTCCGCACCACGCACACGCCGGGGTTATAACTGCTTTCGGCATAGTAGAATTTTCCGGTTAAATCGGTTTTTATGCCAAAGTTGATAACCAACGGAGTTGGTGCGGGCAGCGGTTTTGGCGAGGCGGCCTTGTTTTTTGCGCCGACTGCGGGCAGCGGATGCGGGGGCTTGAACGCCACGGTGATGGTGAGGGGGCCATTTTTAAACCCTGCCCGGCCGGCGGGAACACCGGAAAAGCGATGGGCGGTAAGCAACTGCAAATTGCTGATCCAGTTGGTGACGGCGGAAGTGGCGGCCGGGGCCAAGAGTGGTTTGGTCAGCAGCCAACCTTTGCCGTGCGGAACTATCTGGATGGTTCGGCCGGCGGAGTTCAAGGTGATTCTGGCGATATTCCGCGTGTGGAAGGAAGTCAGGGAGCGATTACGGAATTTACGCACCGGACGATCCAGCCGGGAAAGCCAATCAGCCTTTACCACATCAATATAGGGATTATGCGATCCGGATACATGTACATACAGCCGTCCGGTGGCATTTTGTGAACCTATATTCAACGTGAATGTTTTGCCGGACTGGTTTACCACCGTTAGAACCGCTTTGGGCTTTTCCAAGCCGGTTTGTGCCAGGCTGTGTGATCCGCTGGAAGATATTTTGTTACGATAACGCCACTTTAAATCCGCCAGCGTGCTGGCCAGATCGCCGATGGCGTAATCCCGCCCGCGGGCCTTGATGGGGCTGACGATCAGCCAATGCGTACCAACATGCTTAAACGCCAACTCCGGCCCGGACGCTGGCTTGTAGGAAAAGCGTTGCAGCGATGTCGGGTGCGGAGAAAACACATATTGTTTTTTAGTTGCGTGCGCTGACGGCTTGGGCTGGCGGCTCACATACGCCACGATTCCCACAAGAATGATGAGAATTAAAAGTACGGCTATGGTTAATCGCGAATTCATTGTAAGCATCCTTCTTGGATATTTATTAGTAACTTCAGATTTATTGCCAATCGGCGGCTCAGGCTTATATTCGCCGGCGCGCTACAAACACCATCAACCCAACGGCAATGGCCAGAATCGCCGGCATGGCAAAACTGCTCAACCGAACAAACGCCTCTTCCGTGCCGCTCATTCGTTTAATACGCAGCGCGACGGTCGCCCGCGGGCTGGCGGCAATCAAGTGCGATTGGTGAGCCAGCCAGTAGATGCTGTTCATAAACAGTTCCGCGTTACCGGGAAAATTGGAAATCATGGTCAGTTGGCCATTGGAAATGGCGGGTGTTGAAGCATTGATTAATCCATCGGTAATAAACATCACGTTACCAATGGCCACCACGCGATTCGCGGCGTTATCCGCCATGACGCCTAGCGGCACCGGTGCTTTGAGATCTGTGGAAGGATTAAACGCGGCATTGGGTGCCGCAGGCTGGGTCTGGCCGAAAACATTCGGACTCTTGGAGGTTTGGAGGAATATTTTTGCCGTGACGCCTTTGGGCTGCGGTGCCATAACACCGACATACGTGGGCGAAAGGATAAATGAGCCATCCTGCCCCTGCGTACCCGCCAGCATAGTCGCCAGCGACTCAATGGGTTTGGTGATAATGGTATCAGGATAATCAGCAATCTGAAGCTGCGGAGCATCCAGATGATGGCCCCCCTGCACCGCCACCCGCTGCACAACTTGGTACGTGCTGCGCAGGCGTATGCCATACCCCGCGAGAATGCTCTTATAGGGTATTTGTCCTTGCGTCATCATCATGAGCTGCGGCGGCATGGCACTAAGCAGAAACAGGGCATTACCCCCTTGGGCCAATTGCTGGCTAATTTTCTGTTCCATCATCGTATACATCATGCCGCCCATCTGGGCCATCTGGCCCGATGGCGGCAGATCCAGCACCACCCAAATGACGCCTTTGCCAATGGCCGGTGGATTTTCCCCCGCGGTGGGCGCTTGCGGGTTGCCGCCCGGTCCGGGCGACCATTGATACACTTTGAAATTGTTTTGCCGCAGCATTTTCGCGGCAGCGGTAAATGGCCCGCCGGCGGAAATCAGATTCATGGAATTCACGCTGACGAACACCACTTTGGTGCGGTGTTTTTCTGTCATGGCCAGAAGCGCGGAATTGACCGCCTGTTCACCCTGAAATGTATATTGCAACCGGCCCTGACCGGGATTTCCTTGCGGCAGAAACAATTGACTGCGTGGCAGTACTTTGACAATTTTCGGGCCGATGACAATCAATGAATCGGCGTGCAACTCGCTAAGCACATTGCCGGCTTTCACCGGCTTAAGGGCGGCTAAAAGCGCGGTGTAGGATTTTAATTTCGCGGCCTGCTTTTGAAAGTCCGCCGCCTGTTTCTTCAACAGGGTTTGAACCAGGGGGCTGAAGGCGGCGATGACGTTCTTTTTAGTTAACGCCTCAAACTGCTGCTGAATATTTTCTAAATTGGAAGCCAGAGACGTTGTCAGCGTAGGCCAATCCGGCAGGGGATTTTTACGCGTCGCCGCGATTTTTCGCTGTAAACGGGCGATGATCCGGGGAACGCCAGCACTGTGACTGAAGCTCATTTGCAAGGTAGCGAAATTCTGCGATTGGTCATTGGTTGCAGCGACTGCGGGGTTACTTTCCAAGGCATCAATCTGCTTCGCTTGTGCCGCCGAGAATTTAACCAACTCTGCGGCCAGTGGTTGGAATTGATCCACAGCCTTACGGTAGGCGGCAAACTGACCGCCGAAGCGCTTGCGAATTTTACGCTTCAGTGCGTTGAGTGTGGCGGGTTTATATTGCACGACCTGCGAGGAGGCGTTGGCGTATTCGCGGATCAGCCGCTGAATTTTTAGCCCTTGAGTCCGTTCTCCCGGGTCGGCATCCAAGGATGTCGGAAATTCATTCACCAGATAAAACTTTTTCCCCGTTTTATCCACCAGCTTTAACAGATCAAGCGTTTTAGGAGACAACGAATAAATGCCACCTGTGGTGCAATCCTTGGAATAATTAAAACGCACCGACAGCCAGTCTACAAATATGACTACCAGCACCGCGGCAATCACCAACACGGCAGTGTTGGAACCGTAAATCGACCGGCGTTTGCCCGCGGTCCACACCGGCTTGCCTCCGGCCGAAGCCGTGGATGCCGGGGACGCTGTTTGATCTTTATTTTCCATATCAGCCATAATGTACTAAATCTCCGATCACGCCAATTCCCTCTTCACCAGACGCCTGATTACTCATTACTCAACATTCATTATTCATTGGCCAGCCACTATCTCCATTTGCGGCTTTCCAGCACAACATAGGTTAAAAACAAAAACAGTCCCGCCCCGGTAAGAAAAAAAACAATGTTTTGGCTATCCAAAATGCCGCGGGAAAAATTCACCATGTGCGGTTCAATGGCAAGGTACCGCAACACATGCCGCAGCGTGCGCAGCCACGCCCATGAAACGCCCAGCGCCGAACCGAGAAAATACGATATGGCCTGGAACAAAATTCCCAAGGCCACCAGCGTGACGCAACTGCTCATGGCGGCAAGAATCTGATGCTGGGTGCATGCGGAAAAAAATAAACCGATGGAGACCATGAGCATCCCCATCAGCAGCAATCCCAGATAACTGGTCAGCACAGTCATGTAATCCGGCCGGCCAAAGAGCGAAAGAATCACAATAAATATCAGGCTTGATGCGATGACCACGCAGTAAAATCCCATCGCTCCGAGAAATTTCCCCATGAGAAGTTGAAAGTCGGTAATCGGACTGGTGCGCAGCGTTTCAATGCGGCCCGAACGGTATTCCTCGGAGAACAGAGACATGGTCATAAATGGAACCACAAATATCAGAATCAGGTGATTCCATTGAAACATAGGGCCGGGATCGGCAATGGCTCCCGGCTGCATGACCAGCAAGGAGAATAAAAGCCCGACGAACAACAGGTAAATCGCCAGCACGATATAACCAATGGGCGAATAAAACAGGCCGCTGATTTCTCGCCTGGCCAGGGCCAAAGTTGTTGACATATCCAATTCTCCATAGTTCCGCGAATGCCGAAACATCCGTATGCTTCCGTCTGCGGATCATACACGTTTGTCAGGCTGCCGCCGCTGCGCCTGGATCGGTAATTTGCACAAAAAATTCTTCGAGGCTTGCGCCTGCGGACCGCATTTCCCGCAAGGCCCATCCCCGCTGTTGCACCATCGCGGCAATCTGTTCCCGCATGGCACCATCCAGTTTGCCGGAGAGTTCCACCGTGCATACCGCGTTATCAGAAATGATTCGCGCCTGTTCAATACCCGGTAACGCCGCCAGAGCCGTGCGTATCTGATCCGCCGGCCCGCGTATTTCCAGTACCAGCCGGGCACCGGATCCACGCTGCGCACATTGCTGTTTTAATTCCTCCGGCGAACCTTGCGCCAAAATTTTGCCGCGGCCGATGATAATAACTTTTCGGCACACCAGTTCCACTTCCGAAAGTATATGGGTGGAAAGTAGCACCGTATGCAAGCCGGCGAGATTAGCGATGAGCTTGCGCGTTTCACGGATTTGCGAGGGATCCAGTCCCACGGTCGGCTCATCTAGTACCAGCACGGGCGGATTGTGCAACAACGCATCGGCAATGCCCAGGCGTTGCCGATACCCCTTTGAAAGCTTGGAGATCGGCCAGCGTTTACGATCCGCCAGCCAGCAAAGTTCCGTTACTTCATCGATACGTTTTTTTATATTGCCCCGATCCATCCCGCGCAATCGCCCGCGAAAGTACAGGTATTCCGCAACCCGCATTTCCAGATAAAGCGGCGCATTTTCCGGCAGATAGCCCAGATTTTTCCGCACCTTCAACGAATCATGAAATACATCAAAGCCTCCCACGCAGGCGGTGCCGCTGGTAGGTGGCATAAAGCAAGTCAGCATCCGAATGGTGGTGGTTTTCCCCGCCCCATTGGGGCCTAAGAAACCAACCACCATTCCTTTGGGTACGGCAAAGCTGATATTATCCACAGCCAAAAATTTGCCGTAGGCTTTGGTCAACTGCTCAACGACAATTTCCGCAGGTTGCGACATTCAGTTCTCCTCGTGGCCAAATTCAAGCCCCATCATTCCGCCGGGGAAATTTACAGCCCCTTTTCCTACAGTGCACTGTACGAAAAGTCAACCGGGATGGTTTGGTGAAACTTCGTGGTGCATAGGATGCAAGGCCGCGGGAAACTGTTAGAATAGGGTTGCCCATATCGGCCGGCACCGCATAATCCTGGACTGCCGTGGCCCAGGAAGCTAAATAACCCGGCGGTACTGAACAGGACCGGTGAGGTCGCCGCATGATCGATGCCCTGACGCTTAAGAATTACAAAACGTTCAAGTTCCTTGCGCTCAGACAATTTTCGCGTTTTACGCTGTTAGGCGGCATGAACGACGTGGGCAAGACCAGTATTTTGACAGCAATTTACATCTATACCGCCCGGCTGCAACCCGCTATGGCGAATTTGGCTGCGATGCGATCCCAGAATAGCCCCAATTGGGCGGAAACGTATTTCCACGGATTTAGCCCGTCTGCGGAAAAACAGATCGAAATCGGCGTTGTCTGGTCGGGCGTGCGGGGGCGGGTGGAGATTCAGTACGACCCAACGGTGCAGGTCGGCGCGTTATTGGATAGCGGCCTGCAAAATCGACTGCCTGATCCCCACCCTTCGTCCGTGCTCGACCCGGGGCGGTTGGCGGCCGAATTTGGATTGATGTCCGGC
>DAHXLH010000063.1:0-4389 GCA_027366115.1 Phycisphaerales bacterium | reverse complement strand
AGCGTTATCGTCCTGCGATCACGTATGCTGATAGCGTATACTGATGATTGCATTGGCACATGCACATGGCTATCTTACAAGCAGTATGCGGGCATTGATACTGAGGATTCAAACGGCATCAGTGCATGGGCTGCTGCGGAGGTAGAACTTATGACGTGTCGTAAATGTTGCGTTTATCCCCTGCTCCTTAGTCTGATCACGATTCTCGCTGCGTCCGGACCGGCAGCGGCTTCAGATATTCAACGATTGGCCCATGCTCTTGCAGGGCGACTGGCACAGTTAGATCAGGGAACTATTCACTATAAGTATTATAAATTCAAGTGCACCCCCGATGTGTTTCGCAAGATTAAAGATGCCTTTGACCAAAATGCTGCGGGAGTATCAGGCCAGGCGCGGAACGATCGTATTCGTGCGCTGTTGTACGGACCATCCATTGACCGTATGACCGCCTACCGGGGCACCATCTATTATGAGGGACAAGGAAAGCGATGGCTATTTGTTAAGAAGAATATTGACAGGTATGGTCATAACATAGAGAAGCGCGAGAAACGGGCCGGCAAACTCTCCAAGCGTTTACATGGTGAGAAAGTCAAGGTTATCCTGCCCACTGTTGATGAAGACGTAAGTTATGACGGCAAGACTTTGCTGGATCTGGAGAATAACAAGACATTAATCAAATCCGGCGTGGCGCTTGCGATGGCATATCCTACTATATCCTCCTTGGATATATCGCTAGCCCCGTGGTATATGGCGCTTGAGAACGCACCAGCCGCAAATCAAACGATAACCGTTAAGGCTCAAGGCCGGATATGGTCTATCTCGTACTTGGATAAGCTTGGAGGAGGTCGAATCCAAAATGCCGTATCCGAATTTGATGCGGCGAAGGGATTTGCTCCGGTTCGCATATATGGAACGGATAATAACAAGACAATACGTGATACGCTCTTTCACTGCCGTAAAGCAGGCGGGAATGAGTATATAGTGGATTCGGTTCTCACATGCCACTACCCCGCTGCGAAGCACGCAAAATTTAGCGGTGAAGTCTATTTAATAAATAGTTGGAGCAACAAGGTCGCGGAAAAGGATTTGAAGCTGAAATTGCCGAGAAAATATATACTAATGGATGAAAGCTCTGGCGCAGCAAGTCCAGTTCTTACGATCATTAGGAAACACTGAATATCCTCGTAGCGGCAACGCCACAAAATACGGATGATTGCCGACTGTAAATCATTTTGCGGGAGTTTATAGATATTGCTTGGAAATGTAACGCGGTGCCGGTTGGCGCATAACACTTTTGAGAATCATGGGCGGGCGCAGCGGGGACGGTTTCCGCCGCTGGGGGCCTTTTTGCACACCCAACTTGTTCTGCCGCAACTGCGCATTTTTGAATGGGTACGTCGATGAATAAGCCTCTTGCGGTCCTGTTTCTCTTGTTGGCATCCCTGCAAGGCGGCTTTGTGGTTCGTGCGGCACCGGTGTTCCACGGCAAAGAGGCGCGAGCCGCCGTTGAAAAGGTGCTTTTGCCCTTTATAGAGCAATACGGATTAATCGGCGTCGCCACCAGAAATGGCGTCGAGGTCACCGCGCGCCAGACCTATGATCTCGGTTTCAACGTCACGCTCGCGACGGACGCCATGACCGACATGCAGTCCGATGCCCATATCTACAGCATCGCGCGCGTTTTTCCAAGGATCGACGAGACCGGCACTACACAAGAAATCATTGACCTCATGAAACGGAGCACCTGACTATGAATTGGCTACACGACGTATCGTACTTTTTCGGCGGCGCTTTTCTCGCAAACGCCATTCCGCATTTTATCAGCGGCGTGATGGGGCGGGCCTTCCAGAGTCCATTCGCCAAGCCGTCCGGCGAAGGTCTTTCGTCCTCCACTGTGAACGTGTTATGGGGGGTTGCGAACTTCGTCATCGCCTACCTGTTCATCGCCCGTGTGGGAAATTTCAACCTGCACACGGTGGACCAAATCATTGCTGTGGGGGCGGGCGTTCTGTTTATGAGCTTGATTTCCGCGCGTTTGTTCGGCCGGTTTCACGGCGGCAATGTGCCTACGCGCTCGTGAGGGCATGGCCAAGGGCACATCCCGTTCGCTGAAGGTCTTCAACTATCGTGTCTGGGCCATCGGCTCGCTTGTCTCCAATGTCGGAACATGGATGCAGCGCACCGCCCAGGACAGGCTGGTACTGACGCAACTCACCCATCACAGCGCAACTGCCGTCGGCTGGTGATGGGTCTGCAGTTTGGGCCGCAGCTTCTCCTGTTGCCCTGGACCGGCTATGCAGTTGATCGATTCGAGCGGCGGGCACACGAAGCGGTTGCATACGCTGATACCGGGGCTGGGCGTTGGTGCGGATGTTCCAGCAAAATTCGCTGCTTCGCCCTGCGATAATGCGCCGTAATATCAATGCGTTTTGGGTCTCTTCCGCAGCTTTCTACGGGCCTTGCAAAGGGATGTCGGGGGGCGGTAATCATCAGCAATACGTGCCAGGGCGACGCATTTGAGGTCGTCCGGCCGGGGACATTGCCACGCGCCAGGTTTTGAATTTATGCCGACATTGCTGTTGGTTAAAGAAATCCGGCCAGTGAGCCGGCAACATTTGAAAGCGATCGCGCGACGTCCTCCTGAAAATCAGGACCGCCGCCGGGGGCGCAGGGTCAGGGCCGCCAAGGATCCCAGTGCCAGAAGCAATAACGTCGCGGGTTCCGGTGTTACGGCTGCAATGGTGTCCGCCGCTGCAGCCTGGGCCAAGAGGTTGTCCGCCGCCGTCGTGGGGTGCAATGAATCCCAAAATAGATATTGATTTGGATTCACCCCGCTAAGCCCCTGGGCCGGCGTGGTGACATTGGTAAACCCATAAGTGCTCGGATCGGCAGCTAATTGAGTAAATAGTGCGTAGGCGTCCACTGTAATAACTTTCACATCAGGATGAGCGGCAACAATTTTGGCAAGGTCCAGGCTTTGCTGCGAATTAAAACTAACGACCGCGGCATTCAGGGCGGAAGCGTTGATGGCCCCTTCGGGCGTGGCCCCCAGCGGCGGCAGATTGATCCAAAGAAAGTCCTTGCCGCCCTCATTGGCCAGAGTATTAATATATCCATATATATTATCCGCAGCGCTTGTGGCGATGGTGTCCAACGCCGCGGCCGTGGACCCGGACGGCGCATCGAGGATATCGTTAGCACCGCCCCAAAAAGCATACAGGGAATTCGACGGAATAACCCCGCCGGTATATTGCGAGTTAAATGCGGCCACCTGCGTGGACATACCCGCCTGAAACGTGCCACTGGCGGAATTGATGATGGTATTCCCGCTTACCGAACCGGCCACGGCAAAGTTGGTGCCGCCGCTATTAAGTGCATATCCACCGGTGAATTCGTAATTGATCAGGAAATTCGATGCCAAGGCCGGAACCAGCGCCGGTAACCCCAACTGAGAAGCGAATTGTTCGTCCCACAGGCCCCGAACAGAGGTGGACGGCGTGGTGTTGGCCCCGTCGGTGAATTCTCCGCTCGCGTAATTGTTGGCGGTATCGGGCAGGCTTCCGGCGATTTGCGGATAACTCGATTCCAAAGGAGCGGCAATCGTTAACAGATTGCCGTTATCGGAAAGGCTGTCACCAAAGACCACCATATTATTAAATGGCAGCGCCGCGGCTTGTATTCTCCCTGCGTTACATCCAATTCCGGCCAGCGCCAAGGCGGCGCCCCCAAGAAGTAACATTCCACTATGATTTCCATTTTTCATCGCATTGCCCTCGTTATGATTGTGTAACCGGTCCAAGCCTACCGGCCAGCCAAACGCATCCTGAAACCGATTGAAATATATCCCGTAGCCGTAAAAAAGCAAGTCGAAAAATCAAGTCAACTCTCAACAAAAAAGCGTGGAATACCATTCCGGAATTCTACGTCATTAGTCCAGTGAGGGCTTGTGACAAAATGAGAAAGAAACGGGGACGTAGCTAGGAGCCTGTCCAAGTAACCCGACTTCCCCACGGACATAATTTTCCGACGGCTTGACGTGTAGTCATATATATGATAATATGTTTTATAGATTACAGCGTACCAGGAAGCGTCAGCGATGAGCAAAACCTATCGAGCATGGAACCCCCGCCAGTCTTGGCTTCTTCCGCCTTCTCCGCAGGATTGGTTGTCGCAGGGGGATTTGGTCTATTTCCTCATGGATGTCGTGGAAAGCCTGGATATTTCTTCGATTACCGCGGTTTATGAAAAGAACGATCAGGGTTTTCCACCGTTTCACCCTCGGATGATGCTGTGTCTGCTGATCTACAGTTATGCCATGGGCGTGCGTTCCTCCCGGCAGATTGCCCGGCATTGTCAACGGGATGTGGGGTGGCGGGTCATTGTGGGAGA
>DAHXLH010000047.1:0-20567 GCA_027366115.1 Phycisphaerales bacterium | reverse complement strand
CAATCGCTGGCTTATCACGGGAAAACCGGCGTGGTAACGCTGCGCGGAAAAGTTCACCTGCGGTTCAGGCCCACCAAACCGCTGCCGGTTCCGAAGACAACCTCAGGCAACAACCCGAAAAATCCGAATTCCGGCATGGTGCTGTTGGATGCCGATGAAGTGCTCGCGCATTTAAATCACAGCGCCTCACCGGTGAAAAACGGCGTGGACCTGGGAATGGGCGGCCCCAAACGGCTCCAGAGCGTCACGGCCACCAATGCGGCCCTTGAGGTCAACGGCATGAATCTGGATGCCGGTATGCTAAAATTTAATGCCGCCGCTGAAATCGCACAGGCGTATGGCCTTAATGGCCAAAATGCGATATTCTCCGATTCCAGCGGCAACCTGCATGGCCAAGCGAGGCACATTATCTGGAATCTTTCCAAAGCCCGAGGCGGCGTAACGCTGATTCAACCTACCGGTACAGCCAACTTACCGTGAAGGCGTTTCTTACATCGGTAAAGGCGGCCGATAGGGGGACCACTTGCCATCCAGGCCTCTCCGGCGGGACAATAGCGATTGGTTAATTTTGCGAGGTCTGCCTTGACTGGGGTATTTCGGTTTAGTTTCTGCATTACCATGATGGTGCTGCTGCTTTTTGCCGTCACCGCGCGCCGGGCATGGGCGGTGCATGTGGTTGCCGGGCCGCTGGTGGGCAGTATCACACCTGATTCAGCGCGGGTATGGATTCAGTTAAGCACCAGCGACCGGGTCAAGGTGCGGTGTTTTGACGTTACCACGGGAAACCAGGTGTCAGCCATGGGCACGACCGTGCTGGGGCCGCCACCCTTTATTGTCAACGCCGCACTAAACGATTTGCTTCCGGATCATGATTATCGCATTACGCTTTTGGTCAATGGGCACACCCTGCCGCTGCCGCCCCCGCTGGTCATTATCCATACCGTGCCGGCGTATGGAACCTTTAAGCCCGTGCATGTTGCGTTCGGCTCCTGTGCGGATACGTCTGTTTATCCGGCGAAGACCATCTGGCGCAGCATCGCTCAGCTTCAGCCGCAGGCATTTATTTTTGCGGGGAATTCATCGTATCTGCCACGACGTTTAAGCCGCTTTCCATATACGTATATTCATGCATATAATTTTATACTGGCACGGTATGATCAGTCGCGGATGTTTAGCGCTTTGCGCGGGCTATTTAGCGTGTGCCCGATTTATGCCACATGGGATGATCGTGACTTCGGCACGCCGCACGCGGATTCGTCCTTTGTATTCAAGCATGATTCATTTCTGGCCTTTGAACAGTTCTGGCCTAATCCCGGCTACGGCAGCGGCACGACGCTGGGGACATTCTGCCATTTTCGTATTTCAGATGTCGCCTTTTATCTGCTGGATGACCGGAGTTTTCGCGTCAACCCGACGCCTAAAGATCCGGGAAAAATGCTGGGCACACGGCAGCTTGCCTGGTTAAAGCGGCATTTGCTTAACAGCAGTGCCACATTCAAAGTTCTGGTGGATGGGGATCAGATGCTGGCAGATTATCCGGGGCATGAAAGCTGGGGGAACTTTCCACAGGAACGACGCAGCTTTATCCATTGGATTTTCAGTCATAATGTTTCAGGGGTGGTTTTTTTAAGCGGCCATCGGCGTTTTGGCGAATTAACCCGGCGCAAGGCGAATCCCAACGGCCTGGATCAATATCCGCTGTACGACCTGACAAGCTCATCGCTGGCGGCGCGGCCCATTCCGACCCAGCAGATCGTGGCATGGCCCAACGCACAGAGACTGGGCGCACCGGTGTTTGAACACAACTTCGGATTCATTAACGTCGGCGGCCCGCCGGGCAATCGGCATATTACATTGCAACTGCGAAACGCCGAGGGAATTATTGTGCTTTCCAAAACCATCCTGGCCAGTGGTCTGCAGGGACAGTAATCACGCTGGCTATGGCAATGTCATGCGTACTTTCCCCGCCGTCCCGATCGCAGGCTCGCGTGCTCCGGCCAATCGCAACACCGCGATCAGTAGACGGCGTGGCGGCCCGCGTATCCCCCGGTAAATCCATAATCCGCCGCCTCGGCCATTACTGGGGCAGGCTGCGGAGGCAGTAGAGCAGCCACATTGTCAACCAGATACCGGCTGTAACGGCGATAAATATCGCTCCAATGGCGGCGAAGTGAGTATTGAGAATGCTCACCCAAGTAATGATCGCGTCCTTATGTCATTAAGTGCGTAAGCGACACCTGCACCTGGTGCAGACTTAAAATCAGTAAAAGCGACAGGCCGACTACGACGGTGGAATGTCCTAACGAAAACATTAACCCCACGGATATGCGTGGCGATCCGTCATAAAGCAAGCGGCGGGTGATACTATCAATAGCGGCGATATGATCGGCATCCATGGCATGGCGCAGGCCGAAGACAAAGGCCAGTGAGGCCAAAGTCAGCATCGCGCCATTGCCGCGGAACGCAACAATAGTCGCTATCCAGAGACCTGTTCCAATGAGAATCAACAGCGACAAAAGGGATGCTGCGCGATACGCAACAGAGGCGGCACGAGTGCCAAAGCGACCAACACGCTGAACATAATCACGCAACATCGCCATTGACCCGAACCGACATTACACCGCTTCAAGCTGCTTTTCCATTTCCTCCATTTCCCGGGTTTCGTGTTTGGAGCGGTACACGGCCCAGGCGATCACAGCTATCGCTATCACACCGACGGCAGCGGCAATCCATGGATAGGGGCTAAGCGGATGCACGACGATTGATTTATGCATCGCGGTTTCGGCCCGCCAAAGCGAAGCGTCAAAGGGGAGCATCAAAGGCAGCGATAGCAGCGCCACCATGTTCATCACTTTTAGCAACGGATTAATGGCGGGACCTGCGGTATCTTTTAAGGGATCCCCCACGGTATCACCAGTAACCGAGGCTTTGTGTCGTTCAGAACCTTTGCCGGTGTTGGCTTTCAGATTTCTTGGTTCATCTTCGATGGTTTTCTTGGCATTGTCCCAGGCACCGCCGGAATTGGTCATGAACACCGCCAGCAATTGCCCGGAGAGAATGGCCCCGGCCAAAAACCCGGCCAACGCAACGACTCCCAGTAAAAATCCCACGAGAATGGGAGATAAAATAGCCAGGAATCCCGGGCCGATGAGTTCACGCTGGGCGGTGGCGGTGCAGATATTGACCACGCGCGCATAATCGGGCTTGGTTTCGCCGCTCCATATTTTTTCATCCTGGAACTGCAAGCGACATTCCTTGACAATTAAAAACGCTGCCCGGCCCACCGCACGGATGGTCATTGAGCTGAACAGAAATGGCACGGCCCCTCCCAGAAGCAGTCCCACCAGCAGTTTTGGACTGGCCACGGTCATAAGTCCGGAAATAATCTGATAGGCTTTGCCGCTGATGTGCGCATGATCAGATACACCGCCGGTGGCCACCAGCGTGATAAATGCGGCGTAAAGACTCACGGCGGCAATCACGGCGGAACCAATGGCCACGCCCTTGGTCAGGGCCTTGGTGGTGTTACCCGTGGCGTCTAAATCAGCAAGAACCTGTCGGGCGGCGCTGTGTTGCCTGGGCCCCATATCCTCAGGGTCGTACCCCATTTCTCCAATTCCGTTGGCGTTATCCGCGACGGGTCCGAATACATCCATGCTCAGTGTGTTACCGGCAAGCGTGAGCATCCCGATACCCACCATCGCCACACCGTATGCCACAAAGATGGGATTTGTTCCGTAGAAAATAAGACTGCTGGCGGTAATGCAACAGGCAATAATAACAATGGCGCTGACGCTGCTTTCCATGCCCACCGCCAAACCACTGATGATGTTGGTGGCATGACCTGTGGCGCAGGACTTGACCAGAGAATCGACGGGTGGCTCATGCGTTCCGGTGAAGTATTCGGTAGATAAATTCAACGTGAGAGCCAGTATCACACCGATAAAAGTGGCTTCAGCGGGCCGCATATCCAAACCATGAACGCCAAAATTGGCCCACCAGGGCGCTGAGGCTAAGACATGCTGCAAACCTGGATTTTCGGCAAGCGCGGCACCGCTGAAACGCAGATAGAAAAAACCAACCAGAAGAAAGCCGATGGTGCTGATCAAAGCCCCGAGGCGATAGCCGCCATTAATCGCGGCCATGGCATCTTTATCCGAACCTTTGTCAGCGGCCCGCACGCTGAAAGTGGCGATCATATCTGAGCAAACCCCCACCGCCCTAACCAGCAAGGGAAAAAGCATACCGATATGCCCGAAGCTGGCCCACCCCAAAATCATGGCCGCTACCATCGTGACTTCATAACTTTCAAAAATATCCGCGGCCATACCGGCACAATCGCCGACATTATCGCCGACATTGTCCGCGATTGTCGCAGCGTTGCGCGGATCATCCTCCGGGATGTCCTTTTCAACTTTGCCGACCAGATCGGCACCCACATCCGCCGCTTTGGTATAAATTCCTCCGCCCACACGCATGAACAATGCTAAAAGTGTTCCGCCGAACCCAAAGCCGAGCAGTGCCTCGGGGGCGCGGTCACCGAAGTACATGAAAATGGCCGTCGCCCCTAAAAGTCCCAGGCCGTCGTTAAGCATGCCCGTGACGGTGCCGGTGCGGTACCCCAATTGCAGGGCTTTACCGAATCCCTTCCGCGCCGCGGCTGCCACGACCACATTGCCCTCGGTAGCCATGAGCATACCGATGGTGCCCACAGCCATGGAAAACAGGGATCCCATGAGAAACGCGATGCCGCGGCCAATGGGTAAACTCGCACCCGCCGCCGTGGTCCAACTGGCGGTTCCGACAAGAATAACGGTAATGATCACAATTAAAGGCAGCAAGGTGCGGCGTTGCCGCCCAAGATAAGCAATGGAGCCTTGCCGAATGGCATGGGCGACCTCCTGCATTTTTTCTGTTCCATGATCCGCCCGCCTTATGATCCGCATCAGTATGACGGCGTAAGCCAATCCAGCCAAGGCGATAAATAGAACGGCAAACAGGGCATAACGCTCAAAGGTGGTAAAGGTGGGAGTATATAAAAAGCCGAACGGGTGAAACACACCGGCAGCGTTGGCAACATGCTGGGCCATCCCAACGGCGACGGCGTTCGCAGGATAATGGCTGCGCGTCAGGCCTATATAGACCGCCAGGAACACAATCAGCACAACCGTCATGGCGGCACTTTTAGCGTGCGCGGCGATGAGTGTTTTCCACTGTGTCCAAGACATTGGCATAAAGAGCGTCCTTTCCGCGCAAACCGTGCGCGACATTCAACCTGCGCTCCGCCGCCGGTCATCTTCTCCCGGCAGGGAACGCCACATATTCTTGCAGCTTGAATATCATTGTTGGGTGCGGTGGGCCAAAACGCAAGAGGTGTTTCAGGCCTTTTCGAACCGGCGAGCAGGGCCAAAGATGCGGCGTTAACAACTACGTTCTATCTGAATTGATCACGTTGTCGGGCTGATATTGCCAACTGGCCGATGCGCCGCACCCTAGTGAATACTAGTTCCCCCGCGTGTTTCAAGTTCTGCGCCACCTGGGGCAAAAGCAATCTCGTGGTTTGATCATCGCCGTACTTCTGATACGCGCCTAGGAATTTTACGGATAGCGGGACACGGAGAATTCCCTATTGGCAATACCGCATTTTTCCGATTCATGCGGAAGATTTGACGCCGCGCGACCAACCGCACTGCCGGCACTAAGAGAATCCCCCATAGAGTTACTGGTTAAATGACCTATATTGCATAGAGTGTTTGTCCTGATGACTTACATTTCAAAGGCGCAATAAAATACGGACATGGAGAGCGAAAGCTCGACCCGGCGGCTTGTGAACGAATGATAATCCGCCGGGAGTTGGACTGCTCTGACGAGGTTTGCGGCATGAACACGCTGTTAAACAACTCGACGATACAACGCCGCCGCTGGATAGTGCGCGGTCAGGTGCAGGGCGTCGGATTCCGCCCATACGTTTTTCGCCTGGCGCAGGAAGCCCACATCAGTGGGTTTGTGGCCAACGACAATCGGGGAGTGATCATTGAAGGCCAGGGGCCGCAGAGTAATCTTGAGCATTTTCTGGAAACACTAAAAGGCAACGCTCCCCCCATGGCGCGAATTGACAGCATGACACAGGTAACTATTGATTGGAGAGCAGAAGAACAGGATTTCTATATTCTGTCCAGTGACAGCCGCAGTTCGGGCCGGACAGATATCACTCCGGATGCGGCACTTTGTCCGCAATGTCGGCAGGAGCTATTTGATCCCACGAATCGCCGCTTTCATCATGGATTGGTCACTTGTACGAATTGCGGCCCGCGCTACAGCATCATCCTTGACATCCCCTATGACCGCCCTACCACGACCATGGCTGAATTTCCCATGTGCCGCAAATGTCAAAAGGAATATGACAATCCCGGAGATCGGCGTTTTCACGCCCAACCCATCTCCTGCCCGGATTGTGGGCCGCAGATTCAACTGGTCAATTCGCGTGGAGAACTGATCGACGGCGATCCAATAGCTCAAGCGGCCAGTATACTGATCAACGGGGGGATCCTTGCAATTAAGGGTATCGGCGGATTTCATCTGGCGGCACGGGCGGATGATGCGGAGGCGATAACGCGGCTGCGGCAACTCAAACAGCGCGACGCCAAGCCGTTTGCCATCATGTGTCGATCGGTAAGTGATGCCCGGCAATTTATCAAACTCAGTCCGGAGGCCCAAGTGGTCATGGAATCGGCGGCTGCACCGATTATTCTGGCGATGCGCCAGGCCGAGGCACCGGTGGCGAAGGCCGTGGCGGGCAATAACTGTCGGCTGGGAGTTATGTTGCCGTATACACCTATCCATCATTTACTGTTTTCCTGGATGGATAAGGACTTAGCAGCGTTGGTGATGACCAGCGGCAACATAACCGACGAGCCGCTGGCAATAAGTAACACCGACGCTCTTGAGCGACTGGGCGGGTTATGCGACGGATTTTTATGGCATAACCGCCCGATCGCCCGATGCGTGGATGATTCGGTCCTTCTCGATATGGGTCCTGGTGGAGCTCCGGCACCGATACGCCGATCGCGCGGAATGGCCCCATCGGCCATTGCGCTGACCGCAGACGCGGGGGTTATGGGGCTGTGTCTGGGTGGAGAGATGAAAAATACGGTGGCAGTGGTAACGGATTCGCAAGCGATATTAAGCCAGCATCTGGGGGATTTAAATAACCAGTCAGCGCGCCGGCAGTTTATTGAGACCATTGATGATCTATGCCGGCTGCACAAAGTTTGGCCGCAATTCATCGCGCATGATCTACACCCCATGTATCTAAGCGCGCAGTATGCCACACAATTAGCCAAGCGGTTTGCCGCGCCGCTCATCGCGGTTCAACATCATCATGCGCATGCCGCGGCAGTGTTGGCAGAGCATGGGGTGGTTGGACCGGTGTTGGCTTTCATTTGCGATGGAACCGGATTAGGCCCGGACGGAAGCGGCTGGGGCTGCGAACTGCTGTGCGCAAGTAGTGAGACATACAAGCGCATCGCTTCGCTGAACCCTCTGTTATTGCCGGGCGGTGACGTGGCGGCCAAAGACATTTCCCGCAGTGCTTTCGCGGTTCTTCATCAGACGTTTGAGGCTGACTTTGATCAGCATCCGCTGGCGGTGCAACTCATTAAGAATAGCACCGATCGGCAGATGCTTAAGCTGATGATGACACGCAATCTTCATTGCGTTATATCCAGCAGTGCCGGGAGGCTCTTCGATGCAGTAGCCGCCCTGCTGGGGCTGTGTACTTACAATAGCTTTGAAGCCCAAGCCCCCATGGCGCTGGAATCCGCAGCAGCCACGGCGCAAACCACCCTTCAATCAGAAAAGCTGTGGAATTTTATCCACGATGAGCAGGGCCTCGAAAGACTTGATTTCCGGCCGCTGATTAAACATCTGATTCAGCAACAGCACAATAATGTTCCGGTTGCCATGCTGGCGGCGGAGTTTCAACATCACTTTGTAGCCGGCTGGGCGGAACTTATCGCGAGAAAGGCTGTTGAAATAAATATCCGCGTTGTCGCATTGTCCGGCGGCGTATTTGCCAATCAGTTGCTCACGGATGATCTGTCGCATCAACTCCAGCGTCAGGGCTTGAAAGTTCTGCGACATGAAAAGGTGCCCTGCAATGATGGCGGTCTGGCACTGGGACAGGCACTGGTTGCGCTTACACGTTGGAACCAGGGATGGAGCGGCGCAACAACATCAGAAACGGAGTGTGGAACATGTGTTTAGCAGTACCCGCAAAACTTATTGAGCAGGATGGCCATCACGGCATGGTGGACCTCCATGGAAACCGCCTGCCGGTGAACACGATGATGACGCCCGACGCCCAGAACGGCGACTGGATTTTAATTCACGCCGGGTTTGCCATTGAACGCCTTGATCCGGAAGAGGCCCGTAAAACTTGGGCCTTGATTGCCGATGTGCAGCGCGCCGCCGGCGAAGGCGAGGCGCAAGAACACACACCGCAACAACGCTTAGCGGCGGCGACGCCAGGAGAACTGTTATGAGCCTGACACAACATACCATTGATGACCTGTTACAACGCTTGGACGTCGCCGCGAAAACTATTGGGCATGACGTAGCCTTTATGGAAGTCTGCGGCACGCATACCACCAGCTCCTTTCGCTGTGGGCTGCCAAGCGTCATGCCGTCAAATGTACGATTAATCAGCGGCCCGGGATGTCCGGTATGCGTGACATCGCAGGGAGATATTGACCGGCTCATTGACCTGGGTTTACGGCAGGATGTTATTTTATGCACTTATGGTGATATGTTGCGCGTTCCAGGAAAGCAGGGAACTCTGGAGGCCGCACGCGCCCGTGGCGGGAGAATTGAGATTGTCTACAGCAGTATGGATGCTGTGAAGCTGGCACGCCGGGAAGCAGGCCGAGAAGTGGTGTTTGCGGCAGTGGGTTTTGAAACCACTGCTCCAGCCACGGCGGCGGCGATCTGCGAAGCTCAGCGGCTTAATATCAGTAATTTCAGCGTGCTGGCAAGTCACAAGCGCATCATACCCGCGATGCGAGCACTTTTAGCCGATGGGGAAATTCCCGCCATAAAAGGGTTTTTATGTCCGGGCCATGTGTCGGTGATTATCGGTTCGGAGGTCTATGCACCGATTGTCGAAGAATTCGGGGTATCGTGTGTGATCGGTGGTTTTGAACCCGCGCAGCTCATTGCTGCTCTGGTCTGCCTGACGGAATTGGTCGTAGAGAACAAAACGGCTCTGGTGAATCAATATCCCGAAGCGGTGCATAAAAAAGGCAATCGCTGGGCGTTAGCCTTGCTGGAGCAGATATTTGAACCTGGGGATGCGCGATGGCGCGGCATGGGCACCCTACCCGACAGCGGATTGATCCTACGCCGGGAATATCAACGCTTTGATGCTGCGTTACGTTTTAATCTTCCGGAGCCACAAGAGCGAGAACCAAAGGGATGTATCTGTGGCAAAGTTATCAGCGGTGCGGCGCTGCCCGTGCAATGCAAGCTCTTCGGAAAATCGTGTACCCCTATTTCCCCTATCGGGCCGTGCATGGTCAGTTCCGAGGGCACTTGCTCCGCGTGGTTTAAGTATGGGAATTTCAGGCAGATGACATTGCCCAAACGGCAAGAGAAAGAACTGCTGGAGGTGCAATCATGATTAAAACTCCATTCCATGGAGATCCTATGCCGGCTTCCACGATGCCCGCACGATTTACGCATGTCGCGTTGGCACACGGCGGCGGCGGCCAATTGACGGATGTATTGCTTAACCAGCTTGTCCTGCCACGGCTAAGTAATCCGGCCCTCTCGCAGCTTTTGGACTCCGGCATGATCCCCGGGGGCAAGCTGGCCATGACCATTGACAGCTATGTTGTTCAACCGCTGTTTTTTCCTGGAGGCGATATTGGGCGTCTGGCCGTAAGCGGGACCGTCAATGATTTAGCGGTATGCGGTGCCCATCCCCGCGCTTTGGCACTATCCATGATTCTGGCGGAAGGCTTGGAACGCAGCGTACTGGAGCGGGTCTTGGATTCCGTGGCGGCAACCGCCTGCGAAGCGGGTGTACGTGTGATTACCGGTGATACCAAAGTGGTGGGACACGGACAAGCCGACGGAATCTATCTGACAACCGCCGGAATTGGTGAATTATCCGACCAGCCGCTGCCGCATCCGGATCGCGTGGAACCCGGTGATGTGCTGATTATCAACGGCCCGATCGCGGAACACGGCCTGACGGTCATGCTGGCGCGTGAAATGCCGGAAGTGCAAAGCGTGTTGCGCAGCGATGTGGCCCCCCTTAACGGTTTAATAGAAACCTTGCGCCGGGCTGTTGCGGAAGTCGTTTTTATGCGTGATCCGACGCGCGGGGGTTTAGCGGGCCTTACCGCCGATCTCGCCGGGCGAACCGGCCGGCGAATAAATCTGGAAGAATCGCGGATTCCAGTAAAGCCCGAAGCTAAACATGCGGCCGACATGCTGGGCCTGGACCCACTGGAAATAGCCAATGAGGGAAAAGTGCTGGTCGTCGTTCGGCCGGGCCAGGCGCAGGCGGCATTGGCGGCCATGCGGCAGCATCCGCTGGGAAAAGACGCGTGCATTATCGGGTATGTCGCCCCGGAAAAAGACGGCATGTGTACACTGCATACATCCATCGGCGGATGGCGCATATTACAGAAGCCTTATGGAGAACAATTACCGCGCATCTGTTAAGCCCACGCGGTATGTCACGGGTAATAAGGAGTTTTTACCATGTCAGTCGCCACAATTTTATCCAAGCCTCCAACGGAGGATAAGCGGTGGAAAATCATTGAGACCACCATGCGACGCAATGATTTTCAGCCCGACGCGTTGATTGAAAGCCTGCACAGCGTGCAGCAGACGTTCGGGTTTCTGGATCTTCCATCCATGCGATGGGTGGCCGGAGCGTTGAAAGTGCCGCTTTCCAAGGTTTACGGCGTAGCAACATTTTACCATTTTTTCACGCTTAAGCCGCAGGGTAAACATGTGTGTGTCGTGTGCATGGGAACAGCGTGTTACATCAAAGGGGGACGGCAACTTCTGGATGAGGTGCAACACCACTACGGCATTGCGGAAGGACAAACAACCAAAGATGGTGAACTTTCACTGTTGGTTGCGCGATGTATTGGTGCCTGCGGCCTGGCCCCGACCGCGGTGGTAGACGGAAAGGTTTTGGGAAAGCGTTCCGCGACTGAACTTTTGGCGGCCGTGGATGACACTTTAGGAAGAAAGGCGTAACCATGAAACCCGAAGAGTTAATGACGATGATGGATAAGGCCCGTGCGGACACATTCGCGCACGAGCTTCGTGTGTGTACCGAATCCGGTTGTATGAGTCTGCAGAGCGATGTTCTGCAAAAAGCGCTAAGCGACGAGGTTAAACGCCGGGGAATGTCGGATCAAGTATGTGGTAAAGGCGTCGGCTGCATGGGCCGTGGCTGCAACGGTCCGTTGGTGAAAGCCGATAAGGCGATGTATCAGTTTGTGAAACCCGAACATGCCCCCGCCATTGTAGAGGCCTTGGCAACCCAACCCGTTAAAGAATTGCTATGTGATACGCAACAGCCGTTCTTCACTCGCCAGAAATTGGTGGTCCGCGAAAATTTTGGAATTGTAGACCCGGAAAGTCTCATTGACTGCATCGCCCACGGCGCCTATCAAGCGTTGCTCAAAACCGTTACCACCATGACTCCGCAACAGGTCATCGAGGAAATTTCCAATTCCGGGCTACGGGGTCGCGGCGGCGCGGGCTTTCCAACGGGTTTGAAATGGGCCACGGTTTCCAAAGCCGGCGGGAGCACCAAATATGTGATCTGCAATGGTGATGAAGGCGATCCGGGAGCGTTCATGGATCGCAGCGTGATGGAAGGCGATCCCCATCGGGTGTTGGAGGGCATGGCTATTGCCGCCTATGCCGTCGGAGCGGAAAACGGCGTGATATATGTCCGGGCGGAATATCCGCTGGCCGTAAAGCGCTTGACCAAGGCCATTAATCTGGCGCGGCGGCATGAATTAATCGGCCATAATATTTTTGGCACAAAATTCAGCTTTAATGTTGAACTGCGACTGGGGGCCGGAGCCTTTGTATGCGGCGAGGAAACAGCGCTGATCGCCAGCGTGGAAGGCAAGCGGGGCGTACCGCGTCCGCGCCCGCCGTACCCGGCCAATTATGGTCTATTTGGTTATCCCACGCTGATTAACAATGTGGAAACATACGCCAACGTCGCACCGATTATCAATAAAGGGGCGGCCTGGTTTGCCCAGATCGGAACTGAAAAAAGTAAAGGCACTAAGATTTTCGCCTTGACCGGAAAGATTAAAAATACCGGTCTGATTGAAGTGCCCATGGGAATTCCGCTTCGGGACATTATTTATGATATTGCCGGCGGCCTTCCCGATGGCAAGGCCTTTAAAGCGGTACAGACTGGAGGCCCGTCCGGAGGGTGTATTCCGGCGGAGCTTCTGGATATTACTGTGGATTATGAATCACTGGCCAAAGCCGGATCCATCATGGGTTCCGGCGGCATGATTGTGATGGATGAAACCAGCAACATGGCCGATGTAGCACGATTCTTTATGGAATTCTGCATGACTGAAAGCTGCGGCAAGTGCATACCGTGCCGCGTGGGCACGTATGAAATGCACTTGCTGCTGGACCGCATCTGCGAAAAAAGAGCCACGCCTGAAGACCTGCAACTGCTCAAGGATTTATGCGACATGGTCAAGCAGACCAGCTTGTGCGGGCTGGGCCAATCAGCGCCCAATCCGGTGCTTAGTACGCTGCGTTACTTTGAACAGGAATATCACACCCTCATCGCAGAGGCACAAGCGGCGCGCGAAAAGGCGACGCATGCCGCCACAAGTGAACACATTGAACTGGAGGTGCTCCCATGAGTTCAGTTACTTCAACAACTCAGTCCATTACGCTGACCATTGACGACAAAGCTATCAGTTGCCGTTCCGGCGAGACGATTCTCCAGGTAGCACGGGAGAATAACATTGACATTCCCACACTATGCTTTCTGGAAGGGTTGACCGTCTGGGGCGGCTGCCGATTGTGCATGGTGGAAATCGCCGCGTCACCAAAACTTCACGCGGCCTGCGCCACAGAGTGTACCGAAGGTATGACCGTGCGCACCACATCGCCGCGTTTGAAGCAGTACCGCAAGATGATTGTGGAAATGCTCTTTGCCGAACGGAACCACGTGTGCTCAGTATGTGTGAGCAATGGGCACTGCGAATTACAAAATATGGCGACCAAGCTGGAAATCGATCATGTGCGATTCCCCTATCGATTCCCGCACCTGGAAGTGGATAATTCGCACGACTACATGCGTATGGATCAAAACCGGTGCATTTTGTGCCTGCGATGCGTGCGCGTCTGCGGCGAGATCGAAGGTGCCCATACCAAAGACGTTAAAGGTCGGGGCGTCCTGTCCGCGATTATCAATGATCTGGATGAACCTTGGGGTATTAGCCAGACCTGCACCGGATGCGGCAAGTGTGTCAATGTCTGTCCAACCGGCGCATTAACGCACCGCGGAACCGCCGTGGGGGAAATGAAAAAGAAGACCGACTTTTTACCTTATCTAACTTTGATGCGGGAGGCTAAATTATGACCACGACAGCAACTACAACCACAACAACAACGACAACCAGGCCCACGGTAGCCACGGTCTGGCTGGATGGATGCTCGGGCTGTCACATGAGCCTGATGGACCTCGATGAGCGACTTATTACCCTGGCCGGATTGGTGGATATATTACATTCGCCGGTCGTGGATCCGAAGGAATTTCCGCAAAGCGTGGATGTAACGCTGGTGGAGGGCGCGGTCAGCAGTGAAGAAGATTTGCACAAAGCCAAGGTCATCCGCTCGCATAGCAAATTCGTCATAGCTCTGGGCGACTGCGCCGTTACCGGCAATGTTCCCGCGATGCGCAACTATTGGGATCGCTCGGACTTGTTTGACCGGGCTTATGTGGAAAATGCCCAGGAGCCGCCCACAGCCGAAGAACGAAAAGCCATCCTTCCGCTGACGGTTGTACCGCCATTGCGCCCCCACGCCACGCCCCTGCACGAGGTGATCAAAGTGGACCTGTATCTGCCGGGTTGCCCGCCGTCGGCGGATGCCATCTGGTTTGTGCTGACGGAATTTCTGGCAGGACGTGTGCCGAATGCCATGAGCGTTTCGCGCTTTGGAAAATGAACCGGGCCGGGATGCCACGGGTCTTAACAAAAGGATTTTATCATGACACGAACCATTACTATTGACGGTGTTACCCGCATAGAAGGACATGCAAAAATAACTATTCATCTTGACGAATCCGGCAATGTGTGCGATGCGCAGTTTCATGTGACGCAGTTTCGCGGATTTGAAAAATTTGTAGAAGGCAGACCGCTGACCGAAATGCCAGGCATTATGGCGCGTATCTGCGGGATATGTCCCGTAAGCCATCTGATGGCGGCGGCCAAGGCCTGCGATGATATTTTGGCGGTTGACATTCCACCTACCGCGGACAAGCTCCGTCGCATCATGAATCTGGCGCAGATGGTGCAGAGCCATGCGCTGTCCTTTTTTCATCTTTCCAGCCCCGATCTTCTATTCGGGATGGACGGTGATCCACTGCGACGAAACATTTTTGGATTGATTCGCGAGCACCCAGATTTTGCCCGCGACGGAATTCTACTGCGTAAATTTGGGCAGGATGTTATCGCCATGCTGGGCGGGAAGAAAATACATCCGGCGTGGGTTGTTCCGGGGGGCGTTAATGACCCGCTGACGGAGGAGAAACGAGATGCGATTCTCAAGGAGATTCCGGCGGCTATGGCGCGGGTGAATCGGGCGTTGGATTATTTTCATCAGGTGGAAAATCGTTATCCGGCGGAAGTAGATGCATTCGCGAATTTCCCGACGCTTTTTGCCGGACTTGTAAATCCCGAAGGTCTGCTGGAGCACTACGACGGAGCCATGAAATTCGTGGATCACCAAGGTGCCCCGATAGCGGAACTGGGCCGCAACGATCAGAGGCATTACGGATCGCTAATCGGCGAGGCCGTTGAAAAATATTCGTATCTCAAGTTCCCCTATTTCAAGCCCCATGGATACCCCGCTGGGATTTACCGTGTCGGCCCCCTGGCCCGGCTGGTTGTGGCGGAACGCTGCGGTACGGTAAATGCGGATAAGGAATTAGGTGTATTTCGCACCCGACTGGGCCGTGCGCCGCAAAGCAGTTTTCATTACCACTGGGCCAGACTCATTGAAATTCTTTACGGCATTGAAATGATTCAGCGCCTGCTGCAATTTCCGGATATTCTCAACACCCATGTCCGATCACGCGCGCGGCCCAATCGGCTCGAAGGCGTGGGTATATCCGAGGCACCACGCGGCACGCTGATTCATCACTATAAAATTGATGACAATGGTCTGATCCGCTGGGCCAATCTGATTATCGCAACCGGTCACAATAACCTGGCGATGAATTTGGGCGTGCGACAGGTGGCGGAAAGATTTGTGGACGCCGAGCATCTAAGCGAAGGCATGCTCAACCGAGTGGAAGCTGTGATCCGCTGTTTTGACCCATGTCTGAGTTGCTCGACCCATGCCCTGGGACAGATGCCTTTGCGGATTGAACTATGTCGTGCCGACGGCGAGGTGTGCGATGTACTGCAACGAAATTAATGCGACGATTCCCCAAACGCTGGTTATCGGCTACGGCAATACATTGCGCGCTGATGACGGTGCCGGACCGGCGGTTATCGAGAGACTGAACGCACTTCTGCCTCGGCGACTTTCGCAGAAGGTCAAACTGATCTCCTGCGGACAACTGACACCGGAACTCTCGGTGGACATCGCTCCATGCCAACGGATTATTTTTGTTGATGCCAGCATGGCCCTTCCGGCCGGGAGCATTTCCATCACCTCCGTTCAGGAAGAATGCAGTGAGGTGCGCCTAGGGCATCATTGTACGCCGGGAATGGTGCTGGCCATGGCACAAAGCGCGTTCGGTGCACGCCCCCACGCGTGGATCGCGGCGATCGGATGTCAAAGCTTAGAAATCAGCGATCAATTAACGCCCATCGTGGCCGCGGCGGTGGACCGGCTCGCTGGAGACCTGCACCACGCAATAGCCCAATGGAGCATGGGAAAAACATTCCTGCCGCAATTATTTCAGGATACGGAACCGGCACTCAAGGCAACGTAAAAGTCATGAAAGGACTTAGATCATGAATACCAAACAACATCTAACCATTGATGGCAACGAGGCTGCGGCAAGCGTGGCGTATCGGACCAGCGACACAGCGGTGATTTATCCGATTACTCCCGCAAGTCCGATGGGCGAATTTTTTGACGACTGGTCCGCGCGCGGTCAGAAAAATATTTGGGGCGATGTACTGCAGGTTGTAGAAATGCAAAGTGAAGGGGGCGCTATCGGCGCGGCACACGGCGCACTGCAAGCCGGAGCAATGTGTACCACCAGTACCTCTTCGCAGGGCCTGCTGCTGATGATTCCCAACCTGTATAAGATTGCCGGCGAGCTTACGAGCTTTGTCATCCAAGTGGCGGCGCGTTCCCTGGCGACCCATGCGCTGTCCATCTTTGGGGATCACTCGGACGTCATGGCTTGTCGACAAACCGGATTTGCCATGTTGGCGTCCGTCAATGTGCAGGAAGCGCACGATCAGGCGGCTATTGCCCTGGCCGCCAGTTTGCGCAGCAGAATTCCGTTTATTCATTTTTTCGATGGCTTTCGCACGTCGCATGAGCTTAATGGCGTCGACATGCTTACCGACGACCAGTTGCGTACACTGATTCCCCAGGCGTGGGTAGCGGCACATCGTCAGCGTGCGCTCACGCCGGATGCTCCGGTGTTACGCGGCACCGCCCAAAATCCGGATACGTTTTTTCAGGCGCGGGAAGCCGCGAACTCCTATTATGATGCGCTGCCGCAGATTGTCCTTGAAGAAATGCGGCGTTTTACCGAAATGACCGGCCGGGTTTATCAGCCCTATGAATATCGCGGCCACCCCGAGGCCACGCGCGTGATCATCATTATGGGTTCCGGCGCTGAAACCACCACCGAAACGGTGCGGCATCTGGTGGAAAAGGGGGAACGAATTGGCTGCGTAATCGTCCGACTTTACCGTCCTTTTGCCGCCGATATGCTGGTCAATGCCATGCCCGCTACCGCCCGAAACATTGCCGTCATGGATCGCTGCAAAGAACCGGGATCGGCGGGAGAACCGCTGTATCAGGATGTTATGACAGCCTTGGCCCAGGCGATGATGGTACGGACATTGCCCATGGGAGAAATGCCCCTGGTGATCGGTGGCCGCTACGGCCTGTCGAGCAAAGAATTCACGCCCGCGATGGTCAAGGCGGTATTTGATGAATTGGATAAATCTCATCCTAAACCGCGCTTTACCGTAGGAATTAATGATGATGTTACGCACCTGTCATTACCGGTGGACGAGAGTTTTGATCTGCCCATGGGAGATATGGTACAGGCACTGTTTTACGGCCTGGGTGCCGATGGGACCGTGGGCGCTAATAAGAATTCCATCAAAATTATCGGCGATCAAACAGATTTGCACGCCCAGGGTTATTTTGTTTACGATTCGAAAAAATCAGGGGCTATGACAATCTCGCATTTGCGATTCGGCCATGAGCCGATCCGCGCGCCGTATCTGATTCGCAAGGCCAACTTTATTGCGTGCCATCAATTTGAATTTCTCGAACGCATGGACGTTCTGGAAATGGCTGCTTCCGGATCGGTTTTTCTGCTCAACGCGCCGTTGGACCGGGAAAAGGTATGGGATCATCTGCCGGTGGAAATCCAACGCACGATTATTGAGAAACGTCTCAAGTTTTTCGCGATAGACGCCAATAAAGTGGCACGGAATACCGGTATGGGCCGGCGCATTAATACGATTATGCAGACCGCGTTTTTTGCCATATCCGGGGTTTTACCGCGTGATTCGGCGATTACCGCCATTAAGAAGGCAATCAAAAAGACCTATGAAAAACGCGGCGAAGAAATTGTCCAACGTAATTATGAGGCGGTGGACCAAACCTTGGCGAACCTGCATGAAATACCCATTCCCGCCGCCGCAACTTCCACCATTCGACAGGAAAGCTTTGCCCAATCGGCTATGCCTGATTTCACCCGTCGCGTACAGGCGGTGATGATGGCCGGAAAAGGCGACTTGTTACCGGTTAGTGCATTCCCGGTGGATGGCACATGGCCGACCGGCACGACCAAGTGGGAAAAACGCAATATTGCCGTGAGCATTCCGGAATGGGACCAGCAGTTCTGTATTCAATGTAACAAGTGTGCCTTTGTCTGCCCGCACGCGGCCATACGAGCCAAAATTTATGATCAGGGCGACTTGGCCGGCGCTCCGGTGTCATTCAAACACATGGCCTACAAAGCTCCGGACTTCAAAGGCATGATGTATACCCTGCAGGTGGCTCCCGAAGACTGCACGGGATGTGGATTGTGCGTGGAGGTCTGCCCGGCGAAAGACAAAGCCAATCCTAAACATAAAGCCATTAACATGGCCCCGCAAATCAGTATTCGTGAGCGGGAACGCGATAACTTCAATTTTTTTCTCAAGATACCGGAGTTGGATCGATCGCGCATCACACGCCTGGATGCCAAGGCCAGTCAATTTCTGCTTCCGTTATTCGAATTCAGCGGAGCCTGCGCCGGCTGCGGTGAAACACCCTATATTAAATTGCTGACCCAATTGTTCGGAGACCGGCTGATTATTGCCAATGCGACGGGGTGTTCCTCGATCTATGGCGGCAATCTCCCCACAACACCCTACACGACGAACCGCGATGGGCGTGGGCCGGCATGGAATAATTCCCTGTTTGAAGATAACGCCGAATTTGGCATGGGGATGCGCTTAGGCGTCGACCAGCATATTCGCCACGCGCAGCGTCTGGTAAAGCAACTCGCCGGGCGCATTGGCGATACGCTAAGTTCTGCGCTTCTCGAAGCGGATCAAACGTCGGAAAAAGGAATCGCCGAGCAGCGCGATCGCGTGGTGGAACTGCGGAAGCGTCTGGGTGATATCAAAGAACCGGAAGCCACAATTCTCGGACAAGTCGCTGATTATCTGGTACGCAAAAGCGTGTGGATCCTCGGTGGCGACGGATGGGCTTACGACATTGATTTTGGCGGCCTGGACCACGTATTAAGCCTGCCGTTTGATGTCAACGTACTGGTGCTGGATACGGAGGTATATTCCAACACGGGCGGTCAGAGTTCCAAGAGCACACCGATTGGCGCTGTGGCGAAATTTGCCGCCGCCGGGAAAAGCACCCAGAAAAAAGACCTTGGTCTGATGGCGATGAGTTATCGCCATGCGTATGTCGCCAGCATTGCGTTTGGTGCTAATGACAATCACACCGTTCGAGTCTTCAATGAAGCGGCGGCCTATCCCGGCCCGTCTTTAATAATTGCGTACAGCCACTGCATCGCGCATGGGTATGATCTCACCTACGGCATCAACCAGCAGAAATTGGCGGTGGATAGCGGCGTGTGGCCATTGTATCACTACGATCCGCGACTCATTACGGAAGGCAAGCCGCCCTTGCAAATTGATTCACCAAAACAGAAAGCCAATGTACGCGATTACATGCGTAATGAAACGCGGTTTTCCATGATCGAAAAAATTAATCCCGAAAGATTCCGCATGCTTTCGGAAGCCTCCGTGCGGAATACCGCCGAGCGGCTGGCACTGTATACACAATTGGCGGGCTTTGCCTTTCCGGGAACTCAGGCTCCGAGTCAAAGCGAACCGACCACCACTGCAAAAGGAGACTAATACTATGGATATGTCTACCAACTATATGGGCTTTGATCTTCCTCACCCGCTGATACCGGGAGCTTCGCCGATGGCCAATGACATTGACACGGTCCGCCGTCTGGAAGATGCCGGTGCTCCGATGATTATCATGCCTTCCATCTTTGAAGAGCAATTGGTACAGGAGGAACTCTATGTCGATTGGACGATCAGGCAGGGGCAGGAAAACTCCGGCGAAGCGTCCGGATATCTGACCGCACCGTATAATTTCCAACTCGGACCCGATGCCTACCTCAAGCAGTTACAGAAAATAAAATCAGCCGTGCGCGTACCGGTTATCGCATCGCTTAACGGTCGCACGCATGGCGGCTGGACATCTTACGCCAAGCTGCTCGAGCAGGCGGGAGCTGACGGTATTGAGTTGAATCTCTACGATTTAGCCTTGTCAGCGTCGCGTGATTCCGCGGATGTTGAGCGCGAAATGCTGGCGATCATCCAGGATGTGCGCAAGGCGGTAACATTGCCGCTGGCGGTGAAGCTCTCTGGATTTTACACGTCACCGGTGCATTTTGTCGCGCAGGCCGCCAACTCCGGCGCAGGGAGTATTGTGCTCTTTAACCGCTTTTACCAAGCGGATATTGATATTGACAATCTGACGGTAAAGCGCGAACTCAAGTTGTCCACATCCGATGAACTTTTGCCGCGCCTGCGCTGGGTGGC
>DAHXLH010000034.1:0-3123 GCA_027366115.1 Phycisphaerales bacterium | reverse complement strand
CTCATGAATGTTCAATGTTCCATTGAGCCTTATTTTTCCATCCGGAAGGATGTCACATATATCGTCTATGCCGACCAGGCACAAAAGCGTGCCCCAAGTATAGTGCGGATCGCCAATTCCCATGCCGTCGGCGGAATAGTGCTCATTGCTGGTACCGGATTTATTCCAATTCAGCATGAATAACCGCACATTTTTTGCGGCATAGCGGTTTAACAACCGCGGATGGGCATAATTCAGTAAACCTTGAAACAGCAGATAATTGGTAGCAGCCCATATCGAACCCCGCCAATAATATTGCTGCGGAAAGGACGGATCTGAACGCTCGATGCTCGGCACCACAAAACGTCCCCAGAATCGACGGCGGCTGGTAAGAACTTTGAGCATTTCACCCGCCATAGGTGAACTGGGGGCGTTTAGAATCATCGGGTAGAAATTGGTGGGAGAGATTTCATGCGAAAATATTCGGCGGTGGGTACCGGGTCGCAGCCAACGCAGTTGTACCATCGCTCCACCTTTGGCACGCCGATATTCCAGCTTTACTGTCACTTTTTTCCCGGCGGTCAAACGGATCGGCCGGCTGATCAGGCGGGTAACGGGACCAATGGTTGTCCTGCTGATGATCGGGTGCCCGTTGATCCACAGCTCCGCACCGGCGAAGGATGGCAAAAAGCCTCCGGGATTTGCCCAAACATAGGGAAAGGTGAGGTTTAATACGAATTGATACCGCCCCGTTTGCGGCGCGACAATGTATCCGCGCCACCTGACGCTCATGGGCTGATTACCACTTAAGCTGGGCAGAGGCGGCTGCGAAAACCAGTTGAAGTTAATCGCGCGATCGCGCCGCGCCAGAAGCAGATGATGAAAATGCAATCCGCGGTAATAGTCTGCATCCACGCCAGGATGTCCGTGGCGGCCAAGGTACGCCGATGTCGGCACCGGTCGATCACCCAACTGAGAATGGAAAAATCTATTCTCATACATTCCAGCACGGGGATTCCAGAGGAGTTTATTGATACGCCCAATCATCTGATTTCTTTGACGCTCAAAGCGGCGAGCCGCATTCGTTTTGCCCAGTACACGCGAGATTCTGGCGAGATACCCGGCATCTGCCGCCCATAGACTGTTGAGTCCGACATCATCGAGTTCCATGGTGTTGCTGCGCGGTGCCATTCGGGCATTATCGTACATGGGTGAATCGTCCATACCGCTTTCGGGGCCATTGGCATATTCAAGCAGTCCGTCGCGATTCGAATCACGATAAGGCAGGCCGGTAGCCGGATTGCAATCGAACCACCATTGATGCGATTGGACGAGGCGGGAATATATCGCCTTGAGAAAGGCCTTATCCGGATGCCGCTGGTAGAAGTTCCACACGCACATCGCCTCGATCGGCGGTTGCGATCGATGCGATGTCGCATTGGCTCCATTGACAAACAGATTCGCCAGCATCCCGTCAGGAAGTTCCGATTGCAGTGTGATGTCCATGTTCCGTTCCGCTCGGTACGGATCCTCAATCGCCCCCAGCACCCCGGAAAAGAAAGAATCCCATTCAAACACTACAACGTTTGACGGCGTCATCCAATCGCGCGTGGCAACATAGGTCACGCCGGATATGCCTGGGTTGTAAAGACGGTTCGCACCAAGGGTATCGGTGATCGGTGCGATAATGTTACCCCAGTCGCCGAAGGCTCTGGCGCGACTGTCACGATATTGCCTCCGGGCAATCTGAATCAACGCTGGTGCGGCTGCCAACGCCGGCAGCTTACCAAACCCGGCTGAAAAATAGATCGGCGTTTTTCCGAGATGAAACAGCAGTGCGGTATACGGGCTTTGTTCTGTATGCGAAGCATGCCCCGCTTGCATGGCCGCCAGCAGGCCCGCGTGTGACGAAGCGCATAAAGTGGCCGCCGGATGTCCGCCGGCCACCAGATGCCAGAGCATGGCCTGTCCGGCGGTTTTTCCGACAATTAAATGATCGGAAAGTTTGTAAACCGGAATCGGAGGTTGCCAGGCGCCCATCGTCTCGACAGCAACAAGGACACGGTGGTCGGCACGAAGCTTACCCACGATCGCAGAACCAACACGTGACCATTGCAAAGTGATGTGCGCACGTTTTGTGCTCCAGCGGATCCGGTTATATCTCCAGCCCGGACTCGATGCGTGAAGATGCCGCATATCCTGATTGAACTCATGAAGTCCGTCATGAAAAGCGCCGTTCTGCAACCACCCTACGCGCAACAAGTAAGACGCCTTTCCCTTAACCACGAATGCCACGCCGGTTGGAGCATCGGCATAAATGCCGCCAACTACAATATTTTCCGCCGGGGCCAAGCCCGCGACACCATTGTGCCCGAAGATCAATGACATGAGGACCACCAACTGGCCCGCCCAGCGCGGCCAACGGATGATCAGCGGCTTATTTTTCATGTATGACACGTACAGCACGCGACGAAAGATCGCGACCACTCTTTTATGAAAGGGGGACATGTTCGATGATTCCAAGGGACACCTATCGAAATCCACTTGCACCGATGCATACGGGCGGCATATGTGTATAATACCGTGTTAAATCCGCTTTGTGCAAGAACTGATTGTCAGGCCTCCCATATCAACGCACTGGCCTTGTGCTGCTGTGCTTTACCAGCACATTATTACTTAAAGGCTTCCAAATTATTCATATTTGCACATCCGCGATTATCTGACAGTTGATAGGCCACTGGAGTAATGCCGGGGCGTCGTTTTGGTTTGCCCCACGAGCGGTGCGCGCGGGATGGGGGTTCATGAAGGGTGGCTGGAAATGCTTCGCGGCTGGTATCGCCTGAGACATTGTTCAGCCGTTCTTACTTGTACACTGCCGCAGGTGTCTCAGGATTGCCTGCCGGGAGTGATTCCGGGATCGTTCATGTGCACCATCGCACAGGTCGCATGGGTGTGGCGAGAGATTCCTGAAGCCGCCGGTTTTGGCACGATAACGCGGGGGATGTCAGTATTCAAAGATGGCCACCATAGCCGTGATGACGCCCATAATGACTAAAGAGTATCCCACGAGCATGATCGCAAGATTGCTGAAGTGCTCATGGGCGGCGGTGGCCCTTCGATTGATCGCCGTCAAATCGTCGGCCA
>DAHXLH010000033.1:0-18816 GCA_027366115.1 Phycisphaerales bacterium | reverse complement strand
ACGGGAAAGCGGATGCGGCTCTGGCGGCATCGATTTTTCATTTCCGTACATGGTCGGTGCCGCAAGTGAAAGACTATCTGGCAAAACATGGGGTTCATGTACGCTTAACACCGGAGTTACAAAATGCTTGACAGCGTGCTGGTATGGATTGAAAAGAATCGATCGCTCTGGATGCATGATCTCAAGGAGTTCCTGGCAATTCCCAGTGTTTCAGCCAAGCCGGAGCATAACAAGGATATTCAGGCGGCTGCGGAATGGGCGGCATTTTATCTGCGCGGGGCCGGGCTGGACGCCACGCTGGTAAAAACAGCCGGCCACCCGTGTGTGCTGGCCACCACGCCGGACGGCCTGTGTCGGCCCGATGCACCGCACATATTGTTTTATGGCCATTACGATGTACAACCCGCCGAACCGCTGGAGCTTTGGAACTCTCCCCCGTTTACCCCCACGATCCGAGACGGCAAAATTTTCGCCCGTGGTGCCAGCGATGACAAAGGGCAGGTATTTTGCCATCTGGCGGCCCTGGCTGCCTGGAAACAGATCGCTTATGAATTGCCGGTGCGTCTGACCGTGCTGCTGGAGGGTGAGGAGGAAATCGGTTCGCCAAATTTACGGGCCGTCATTGCCGAAAATGCCGACCGTCTGGCTTCCGCATCCACATTGATCATCAGCGATTCATCGCAGTTTGCACGCGGCGTACCGGCTATCACCACCGGTTTACGCGGGTTGGTCTATTACCAGATGACCGTAACAGGTGCCAATACGGATTTACATTCGGGCGTGTATGGCGGTGCGGTGGCTAATGCCGCCAATGCTTTAAGTACCATTCTCGGCCAACTGCACGATAATCAGGGACGGGTGACGATCCCGGGGTTTTATGATCAGGTGCAGGTGCCGGATGCGGCGTTACGGGCGATGTGGAAAACCTTGCCGTTTGACGAAAAACAATTTGCACAGGAATTGGCCGTTGAGCAATTAGTCGGTGAAAGCGGCTTCACTACGCTGGAGCGCCGCTGGTGCCGGCCGACACTGGATATCAACGGTTTAACCAGCGGCTATCAGGGTGCAGGAGCGAAAACCGTTTTACCCGCTACAGCAACGGCAAAACTTTCCATGCGGCTGGTACCGGACCAGGATGCCATCAAGATTGCCGAGGCCTTTGAAACATACATTCATCAGATCACGCCTGCCGGGGTCCGCGTGAAATTAGAACGCCTAAGCGCCTCACCGGCGGCACTGACACCGGAAACGTCGCCCGCCATTGCGGCGGCGGTGGAAGCTTGCGAAGAAGGCATGGGAAAAAAGCCGGTATTTGTGCGCGAAGGCGGCTCGATACCGGTGGTGACCTGGTTTAAGGAGATGCTGGGCATTGACTCGGTCTTACTGGGCTTCGGCCTGCCGGATGACAATCTTCATGCCCCGAATGAAAAACTCGATGTGGACTGTTTCTACGCCGGCATCCGCACCGCCGCCGCACTTTATGACCGGTTAGGCAGCCCATCCAAGTAATCGCCGGGCTGCGACGACGTGATTGCCATAGAGCACCGTGGTGATAACCCGGTGGTTGGTTAGCGGCATTGGATCAACCACCGGATTATCATCCGGTGGTCTACAAGTTGCCGCGACGATGGAGCCCACGAGACAAATGCTACCGCCGCCCAATGGGTGGGAAAAAAGCACGCCGGCTTGCTGCGTTACGACTTTTTTTTGTAGACGTTAAGGCCGATTTTTTCATCTCGATCCGGAACGGTTACATTGCCTTCGGTGGAGGCAATGATGATGGTCTTGCCGGACGCGGACGGTCCAAATTGTTTACTTAAATCGACCCTGATGGTTAGGATATCGCCTTCGACTTTCATATCCACATTTTTCATCCCGTTCTCCTTTGCTGTTTGCGGCCAATATCTAACTTGGCTGCCCGGTACTATACCGGACATAGCGTAGGAGCGACAGTACCGGGTGGATTGCAGGCGGATTGCTGGGTGAGTTCCACCACCGGCAGAGCCGGCGGCGTTGTGAAGTTTCGCCGCGGAACGCCTCGATTGGAAATGTTGGCAGCCCATTGCGAACTGGGCGCTTGCGCCAAACCGGGGCAGCCGGTATCATTTATTTGATACCGGTGGGCGATGTCGGGCTGGAAAGAAAATACCGCACCATCCGGCCGGCATAGGAGATATTTAATGAGCGTTATATGGATGAATGGCAAACTGGTGGCCCCGGAACAGGCCACCGTGAGTATTTTTGATCATGGGGTACTGTATGGCGACGGCGTATTCGAGGGGCTGCGGCAATACAGCGGCCGCGTGTTCCGCCTGACGGACCATATCAAACGGCTCTACGCCTCGGCGCGGGCGATTCGCCTGGATATCCCTTATCGTGCCGAGGACCTCACCGCGGCTATCAATGACACGCTCCAAGCCAATAAACTCACTGATGCTTATATTCGTCTGGTGGTAACCCGCGGTGCCGGATCGCTGGATATTTCCCCCGCCAACTGCGGCACGCCGGGCGTGTTTATTATCGCAGGGCGCATTGCCATGTATAGCGAGGAAACCTATCGCCAAGGCATGGCCATCGTCACCGCCAGCACGCCACGCATCGCGGCGGCGGCGCTATCTCCACGTATTAAGAGCCTGAATTATCTCAATAACATTCTGGCCAAATGGGAAGCCATCGACGCCGGCGTGGCCGAAGCGGTCATGCTGAATCATCTGGGATTCGTATGCGAGTGCACAGCGGATAATATTTTTATTGTTCGAGACGGGCAATTAATCACGCCCGCGGAAGAAAGCGGAATTCTGTTGGGTGTCACGCGCGGCGTGGTGCTGGAGCTTGCCGAAACCGCCGGGATTCCCACGCGGCAGACCAATTTAACCCGATATGATCTGTACACGGCGGACGAATGCTTCCTCACCGGCACGGGGGCGGAAATTGTTCCGGTGGTCAGCGTGGATAAGCGCTCCATCGGCAACGGAAAACCCGGGACCATGACCCGCCAACTCACCGACGCCTTTCATCAGTATGTTCGCACACACTAAGCGGGCGCAGAGCACGACGGCGGGATTGCGGCAGACATGGACAATGGCAGATTTCAACCGTCCACGGTTTCAAGCTTGGCATAACTGAGCATCAACGTGCGGCGGCCTGAGGCCTGAAAATTTATTTCAACACGGTAATCGCCCCCCACTTCATCAACGCCTTCGACGCGGCCGATACCGAATTTGGCATGGCGTACCAGCGTACCCCGGCGGAAACGGGTATTGCCCACCGCCGGTGACTCCTGCACCGGCCGCGCCGCCGGCCGTCCCGCCCCCATTGGAGAATAGCCGCTCGGAGCGTGATAGCTGGCCCCATCACGAAATCCCAGAGAGCCTGCGGGACGTTGAAGTATTGTGAGGTCCACAACGTCCAGACACTCCTCCGGAATTTCCGCGAGAAACCGCGAGGGATTTTTCGCTTCACTGCGGCCCATCATCGTGCGATAGGTGGCACGAGTTAGAATCAGATGTTTCATCGCCCGCGTGATACCCACAAAAGCCAGACGACGCTCCTCTTCCAAATTCATTTCCGCGGCGTTTGAGCCGAACATGCGCTGATGGGGAATTAACCCGTCTTCCATGCCGACCATTGCGACAACCGGAAACTCCAGACCCTTGGCCGCGTGGAGCGTCATAAGCGTGACGGCGGCGTTCTGATCCTTCATGCGGTCCGTATCCGAAACCAGCGTGACTTGCGTGAGATATTCCTGCAAACTTCCGCCAGGATTTTGACGATCAAATTCCGCGGCGACATTGACAAGTTCAAGGATATTGGCGTTACGCTGTTCATCGTCTTCACCGGAGCCGGATTTGATGAGTTTCATACCGGATTGTTCAATGACCGCCTCCATTATTTCAGCAACCGGTATCACCGAAGAATGATCTGTTTTGCCCTCCGGGGAATCACCTGTAAATTCCACGCCATCTTCGGGCATATCAAAATTTGAATCGGCTGCATCCGAAGCGACCCCGTCAGCAGCCAGGAGCGGGTCAAATAGCGGATCAAACGCGGAATCTTCCGCAGCCAAGCCATTAACGGGAACGGCCGAATCAGTGGAATCGTCATTGGCTGAAAAATCGAACATGCCAGAGGGGGATTCCCCGGAGTCCCCAGGTTCTCCATATCCTCCAGATTCTTCGCTGACGGCTTGATCTTGCCCGGGGATGCCCGGGGATGAACGGACAAATTTCTTACGCCAGGAATCAATCATGGCAGAAAATTTGCGGGAGGCTTCGCCGGCACGTTTGGGAAGCCCCTCAATGGTTTCCGCGCGGCGGCAGGCGTCCATCAGCGTAAGTCCGTGTTCGTTGGCGTAACCGGCCAGACGCGCCACGCTGGTGGATCCGATGGATCGGGCGGGGACATTAATCACTCGCTCCAGGCTGATGTTGTCTTCCGGGGTGGTGATCAGCCGCAGATAGGCAATGACATCCTTGACTTCTTTGCGGCCGTAGAATTCTGTGCCGCGGATAATCTGATACGGCACGCCGGATTTCATCAACGCATCTTCCAATACCCGGGTCATGGCGTTGATGCGGTACATCACAGCCATTTTCTCCCAGCCGATATTCTGCTGATCATGAAATTCTTTAAGACGTTTGACCAGTTCCTGGGCTTCCTGATGCTCATCAGCGCAAACCAGAGCCAGAATTTTGGGGCCGGTTTCATTTTCCGTCCAAAGGTCTTTGTTTTTCCGGGCTATATTATTGGAGATCAACGCAGAGGCGGCTTGGAGAATGATTTTGGTGCTGCGGTAATTCTGCTCAAGAAGCACAACTTTGGCCTTGGGGAAAAATTGCTCAAATTCCAGAATGTTGGACAAATTGGCCCCCCGCCAGCCATAAATAGATTGATCCGGATCGCCGGTGACGCAGATATTTTTATGGCTCATCGCCAGCATGTGGGCAATGACAAACTGGGCGTGGTTCGTATCCTGATATTCATCAATGAGGATATAGCGAAATCTTTCCTGCAATTGGGTTCGCACATCGGCATGATCGCGCAGCATAACAGCGGTTTTAAAAAGCAGATCGTCGAAATCGACGCCTTTGTTTTCATTCATCAGTTGTTCATACGCCATGTAGGCACGGGCGATGTGGCGATCATTAAACATGGTGGCGGTTTTACTGAATGCCTCAGCGGATTTGAGCTTGCTTTTGGCATCACTGATCGCACTGAGCACCCGGTCCGGTTTCATGGAATCAGGTGAAAGCCCGGCTTTTTCCATGGCTTGCTTGACCAATTTAAGCTGATCGGACGTATCCATAATATTGAAATTAGCGGCCAAGCCCACGACCGGGGCATACTCCCGGAGGAGCCGGGCGCACAGGCTGTGAAACGTTGCCACCGTTACACCGCGCGAGAGTCGCGCGGGCATAGCACGGAGCAGTTCCATGGTGCGATGCCGCATTTCTCCAGCGGCTTTATTGGTAAATGTGACCGCCAGAATATTCCATGGCGGAATGCCGTTGGCCACCATGTAGGCAATTCGGCGGGTAATCGTGCGGGTTTTGCCCGAGCCTGCGCCGGCCAGCACCAGGAGCGGTCCGTCGATATGGGAAGCCGCCTCGCGCTGCGGCGCTGTTAAACCTTGAAGAATTTCATTTGCATCAACCGACATCCAAGAACCTCAATTACCTCAATTATCTCAATCACGTTCATCCTATAGCCCATTGGCCAGGACAAAACTGTTACTATACACCAAGCGGACACGATGACGAATCCAAGATTTTTCCAGGAGCCTTTCCGAGAAACGGCCGGGGCGCGACAGCGTGATTTTTTTCCTCTCGGAAGAGCGTCGCGTCATAGAGCACCGTGGTGATAACCCGGTGGTTGGCGGGCGACACTGGATCAACCACCGGATTCATCCTCCGGGGGTTTTTCCGGCACAGAGTCGTCCGATTCCGGCGGAAGCAAATGGAACAATTCCTGAATAGCGCCGGCGAGGCGAATTCGGCGATGATGGGCCGTCTGAGTGGTTAATTCGGTCACCGGTACATGGAGAATTTTGCCCACGATCCGATGGGCCATTTTACGCACAGCCTGTTTTTGTGATTCGCTAAACTCCGGATTGGCGGCCAGGAGAGCATCCAATTCCTGATCACTGATTTCCCGACACTGATGATACAGCGCCTTGACCACAGGACCGGTGTTCCGCGCCGCGAGGTAGTGCATGCAATCCGCAATATGCCGTTGGATAATATCGCGGCTCAAATCTACTTTGGCCCCCCGTTGACCCCGATTATTTTGGGCCACGCGTTCCAGGTCGTCAATGTTATAAAGATAAACATTCCCCAGCCGCGCAACGTGGGAATCCACATCGCGGGGTACAGCGATATCCACAATCACCAGCGGACGGTATTGCCGAGCTTTCATCAGCGGTTTGAGGGTTTCGGCAGTGATCAGCGGTTCGGGTGATCCGGTGCTGGCTAACACAATATCCGCGGTAGTTAACAGCTCACTGAGGCGGGAAAAATCAGCGGATTCCAAGCGGTACCGCCCCGCCATTTCGGCGCTTTTCTCGGCCGTGCGGTTGGTGACAATCGTACGGCCCGGATGCACTGCCATCAGGTGCTGCAGCATGAGGGCCGCCATTTTCCCGGCACCGACGAGCAACACGGTCTTATCATCAAAGCGATCAAACACGCCGCGCAGCAAATCCACCGCCACACTGGCGATCGACACATGGCCGTCCCCCAGTCCGGTCTGTTCATGCACGTCTTTGGCGGCGGCAAAGGAACGCTGAAATAGCGCATGAAATACCGGTCCCACCGCCTGAACCGCAGCGGCCCGTTGATAGGCCTGTTTGACCTGACTGAGGATTTGCGTCTCGCCCAGGACCAGAGAATCCAGAGAACTTACTACATTAAATAAGTGTTCCACCACGGCCTGCTGCTGCATGCGATAAATACTGCCGGCCGTTTCCGCGGAACCCACGCCCCGGTTATCAGCAAGAAATTCAACCAGTTCATCGGCCGTGGGCGGCGGGCTGCCGTGCGGGGCGGCGTAAAGTTCCACGCGGTTACAGGTGGAAATAATGACCACTTCGGAAGCTGGGAAGCGTTGCTTAAAGGCCGCCAATGCCTCTTCCGCAGCCTGATCGGAGAACGCCAGAGCTTCCCGCAGACGCACCGGTGCCGTGCGATGGTTCAACCCCACCATCAGGACGGAAGTTTCAGATGGAATAATATTCTCCATACGCGAGCTTACAAAACCCTTATAACATGAGGACGAAAACCGTCATCAGCAAAGCAAATCCAATAATACTTAACCAGGCACAGCGCGCGCCACGCAAAATCGGTACAAACCGCATGTTTAATAGCGATCCATACACCAGCCAGACCACAGCAGTCAGCAACACCTTAGGAGAAAAATACCAGTGTTGGCCCATGAGTTGCGGATCACGAACCGCCCGGAAAATGCCGGTAATGGCCGCCAAGGTTAATAACGCAAACCCCAGCACAATGGCGTGACGGGTAAATTTTTCTATCGAGGCTAAAGAAGGTAAGGCAAATAAGTCCCATCCGGCCTGTCCACGCTTTTTCAGTCGGCGGTCAGCCAGCAGATAGGTGATTCCTCCGACACAACCGGCCGCAAAACTTGCGGTCCCCAGCAGCACACTGGCAATGTGCGCCGCCACCCACGGGTTATGCGCACCGAAATGCCGCACGCCGGAAAGGCCCAGCACAATTCCCAGCACCATTAAGGCAAAAATCATGGGAAGTAAAAAGGTGGCCAAGGCCCACAAGTGACGTGTCCAGCGCAAATAGGCCCACAGCAGCGACAGCACCAATCCCAGCAGTAAAAAGGCGTCAAAATAATTGGACAACGGCAGCGTGATACGGCGCGCATCAACCATGCGGCTTATCAAGAGCAGTGTGGTTAAAAATACGCCGTTGCCCACCGCCCAGTTGGGAGAAATCGGCACGGTGCTTTTAACCGGTGAGTTCTGCAAGGCCGCGCGCCGGCGGCCGGATATCTGGAATTGCAGCCAGAAGGCCGCGAGAAACGACAACGCCGCGCCGCTGGCAGTCGCAAACTGTAAAATCGTCAGATGCGTGTATGGTTCTAGAGAACTGGACATGATCTGCTAAACCCTCGGTTCCGTTGCCGGAGTGGCAACCGTGGGGGAAGGATGCATGGCTTCCGTCAGCCACTGCTGAAAAAGTTTTTCGGCCTCGGTTTCGCCGGACTGCCGAATCGTGTCCCGCATAATTTCACCCGATAGCCGCTGCAAAAGCTTGCGGCGAAGTTCGACATCGGAAACCTGTTGCAGCACTTCCTGCCGCCACCGTGCGGATAACTGTATCTGCCTGATAAGCGCTGCATCCATGGCGTGCGCCAGTTGCCGCGCCAACTCTCCGGATAAGCCCGGAGACGCACCGCCGGAAGTTACCGCCAAAGTCACCGGTCCGCCGCGTTTTACCGCGGGGCCAATAAAATCACCATCCTCCGGCATATCGCACCGGCAGCAAAGTATTCCCCGCGCTGCGGAATCTGAATAAACGCGGGCATTGACATGCTGGTTATTTGTTGCGGCAAATACGAGCACCCAGCGACCCGCTTGCACCCGGGCCAGATGGCCCGCCTCGTAGGCTGATGAGATACGTTGCACCGCAGGCCACGCCGCAAAACCCGGATGGAATTCCATGCTGACTACCGACACCAACGCCCCCGCCGCCACGAGACCTTCCGCTTTACGCAAAGCCACCGCGCCGCCCCCCACGATCAGCACCGGTTTTGCGTTGAGCCTGAGAAATATGGGGTAGAGTTCATCCATTCATGCTCTATTTTAGCAAAAAGAGGTCCTCATGTCCTATTCTGATTCGAGAGTGGCTTATTTGAAGCCTTGAGGGCCACCGGATCTATAATATTTTTTCTCAATTGCGGCCGTGAGATCAATTCCGTGGATATTGGCCAGCGTACAAAGCCACGCCGCGACATCGGCAAATTCCTCTTCCTGATTGGCTCGGTCATCGCCTTGTAGCGCGGTGGCCAATTCACCCACTTCTTCGATCAGCCACATGAATGTCGGTGCCGATCCGCGTTGGATATCCCGGGCGGAATATTTATCACGAATATGATCTTGGAACTGCTGAATAGTCAGACTTTCGGACATTTTTTACCTTTCGTTGTTTTACCAGCGTGCTCTAGCTCTGGGCCTCGTGCCCCTGAACCACCACGGTCCGCGCCAGGATATCGCCAATGCGCTGGCGATCCGGCGACACAAACATGAATACCAGCACCACTATGGCAATTAACTCAGGGATGCGAAATAAATTCCGCGTCAGCAATGCCACAAATCCAGGTCGCTGGCCTGTTAAATCCACCACGCGAAGTCCCAGAATCCACTTCCCAAACGACCGGGCAAAAATCAGTTCCGCGACGGTTACGTGTATTTCATAAATCGCCAGGAGCCACAAAAACTGCGGAGCCTGCAGCAGTTTCTGGGGGTTAAACAACAGGTCCAGTGACGCGCCGGCCATTTTTACCCAATCTTGTCGGGAATAGAGGTGAAACACCAGCATAATGATCAGGGCGGAGATGGCCAAATCTATCGCGGCTGCTCCGAATCGGCGGTACAGACGCGCCACCTTGAATTCGGCACTGATTTTAAGCGAACCAAACGGCTCCTTGCGCCGCCAAACGGATAATGCCAGAAGCACAATCAGAGCGGCAAAAATCAAACGTTCATAGGCTCCCGGAGCCGGTGGTAAGGTGGCCTGCGGAACAATATCTTCGGGGCCTTGGAGCAACTTGCCCGAACGGCTGAATGTGTATTGCACGAGCTTTTGCTTCGGCTGATGCAGAAGAAGCGCCAAGCAATCACCATCCCGCCCCATGGCTATGTCAGCAAAGGAACTGCCGACAATGGCCGATACCAGCGGTTTAGTCCAAGGCGTAAATTGAAGCTTTCCGCCCGCCGATGCGCGCACTCTCAGCGCATTGATAGTCGTTCGCCCGGCAACGCCGGAAGAAGTCCAGGCCAAAATGCCCTGCCGGGCAAACTGTGCGGCAAGAATTCCGTGCGCCGCATGGCTCAGCGGAACTGAGGGCAGCAGTTGCCAAGCCGGGCGGGCCAGATTCATGGCTTGCACAGAGAGGCTGCCTCCGCCCGCTAAGTGAAACAAGATCAACTGATCGTTGACGGCCATGAGTACCATTCGACCGGTGATCAAAGAATTTGAGAAAGCCCCTGGCAAAGACGGTGTCGGGAGGAAGGACCATCGATTGTCATGAAGTTTCAGAAAATGCCAGACCGGCAGAGCTTTTAGCACTTTCGCGGGCACTGTGGCTGCTGGTGCGTGCGCCGAGGGTTTTGTGGCATCCGGAACTCCGTTGGCGAGAGCATGGACTTGGGCAAGAATCCGTTGGGCCTGGGAAACAACAGGCTTTTCCGCCGGGGCCGCCGTGCCGTAAGCCAGAAGATAAACATCACCGTTCAGTGTGGCTGCGGCCACGGGTGAAAAATCACCGGGCGTTATCGGCAGGCTTATTGATTCCTTGCGCCCAAAACAGACACCATATCCATGCTGAAAAAAAAGGTAAATGCCGTGCTTCATACCGCCACTGTCCGGATTTTCCATCGCCACGGCGCAGAGCGGAACACCTGTAAAGCGGCCCGCCGAGATTTGCCGCCACAGGGCCGCGTTGCCTTGCCGGGCATTGAGGGCATGGGACAACAATACAAATTGCGCCTGTGGGCTGGGCTTGGAATGTTGCGCGGGAACGCTCAGCCATAAATGTTCTTTGCTGCCGGCGGCCAAGATCCGGGGCAATGCGATAAGCCGCGATACAGAAGGCTTTTTAGCAAGGGATGCTGCTGCGGCACCGGCCGGAAGAGCCGACAATATGCCCCCGCTAAGCGCAAGAATCACCGCGATCACGCAGAATACCAATAGACCAATACGGTTGACGGAATTTCTCATGCCTGCATTTTAGGGCTGACGGGCAAACTTCGCGACTGCTCTCGACAAAGATACGGCAGTCCAGAGTTTACGCAGCGTATAATTTGTATATCATGGTCGAGCATGAGTGAGTCATTTACGACAACGCGAATGCGCCGTCTCCGGCGCGGTGGCATTCTTAGAGATATGCTGGCACAAACCACCCTTTCACCCGCCCACTTTGTCGCGCCGCTGTTTGTGCGAAGCGGGCAGGCTATTCGTCGGCCCATTCTCAGTATGCCGGGGCAGTTTCAACTTTCGCCGGATATGGCATTGGAAGAACTTTCAGATATGGCGGCGCGTGGCATTAGAGCGTATCTGCTTTTTGGTGTGGTGGATACTGAGGATAAAGATGAGTCCGGCAGCCACGCACATGACCCGAACAATGCAGTCTGCACGACGTTGCGGCTGGCACGCGATGCAGGAATAAACATGCTAGCAATAACGGATTTATGCTATTGCGAGTACACGACCCACGGCCACTGCGGGCCGCTGACGCAGAGTATGGAAAAAACGTCCCGGCGCAAAACCGACAAATTCCCACCATCCAAGCGGGGCAAACCCTTATCCACTTCCGTTACCACGGTGGACAATGACGCCACTATCGCGCAGTTGGGCCGGCAGGCGATACTCCACGCCAAGTCCGGTGCGGATATGGTGGCTCCTTCCGGAATGATGGATCATGGGGTGGCGGCCATTCGCACAGCGCTTGATGCCGCAGGTTATCACGACACGTCCATACTCAGCTATGCGGTAAAATATGCCAGTGGATTTTACGGACCATTTCGTGAAGCGGCTGAATCACCACCGCAATTCGGAGATCGTCGCGGTTACCAGATGGATTTTCGCCGTGATTCTCGGGAAGCTGTGCGCGAAGCCGTGATGGATGTCGGCGAAGGTGCGGATATGGTCATGGTTAAACCGGGCATGGCGTATTTGGATATACTTTCGGCGGTGTGGCGGGCGGTTGATGTGCCCTGTGCGGTGTATCAGGTAAGCGGGGAATACGCCATGTTTAAGGCTGCCGCGCAAGCAGGCTGGATCGATGAAAAACAGTGCGTTCTGGAAATGATGCACGCCTTTCGACGGGCGGGAGCAGCCTTTATTATTACCTACTACGCCTCGGAAATTGTTGAATGGCTGCGCGAATGACGCGAACCAAGATGAGCCAAATTGAGCCAGAATAACCGTTGACTTTTCTTCCGGTACCGGCTATAAATTAGAAAGTATTGGAAAAATGGAAAGCCCTGAACCATGAAATTGAATTTGAACAACCTCCTGGCCCTGGCACTAAGTGAAGGAATTACCGGTCGCTCTTAGGGTTGTTTTTTTATAAAAAAGTTTGAAAAACCCTGCGAGTGACCCTCGCGGGGTTTTTTTATGGCATAATTCAGGAACGTTTTTTTAGGAGTCTTATCCATGGACACCGGCAGGAACCATCCGTCTGAAACCGTCAGTTCCGAAATCAAACCGCAGGTGCTGATATTTGACACAACGTTGCGCGATGGCGAACAGTCGCCGGGAGCGTCGCTGAATTTGCCGGAGAAACTGGAGATTGCCCACGCCCTGGAAAATCTGGGCGTCGATATTATTGAGGCGGGATTTCCCATTACCAGTCCGGGAGATTTTGACGCTGTCAGTGCTGTCGCTTCGGAAATTACCAATGCGACGGTTGCGGGACTCGCCCGCTGTACCGAGCGCGATGTGCGCCGCGCGGGCGAAGCCGTGCGCAAAGCCGCACGGGGCAGAATTCATATTTTCCTGGCCACCAGCAAAATTCACCGCGAATTCAAGCTCAAAAAGGCCAAAGAAGAAATTATCCGTCTTACCGTTGAGAACGTGAAACTGGCCCGCGAATATGTCTCGGATGTGGAATTTTCCCCGGAAGACGCCAGTCGTACGGAGTTGGATTATCTCGCTGAAGTGGTTCATGCCGCCATTGAAGCAGGCGCTACAACCATTAATTGTCCAGACACCGTGGGCAATGCGACACCCGCGGAATATCGGGCGATGTTTGAATATCTCTTGGCGCATGTACCCGGCGCGGGAAAAGTTGTTTTCAGTTCACATTGCCACAATGATCTGGGATTGGCGGTGGCGAATTCATTGGCGGCGGTTGCAGGCGGTGCGCGGCAAATTGAATGCACCATCAATGGCATCGGCGAGCGGGCGGGCAATGCCGCGTTGGAAGAGGTGGTCATGGCCATGCGAACGCGGCCGGATCAATATCCGTTTGGCACGCGCATTAACACGCGCCGGTTGGTACCGTGCTCGCGACTGGTCAGCAGTTTGACCGGGCTTCATGTACAGCGGAATAAGGCCATCGTGGGAGAAAATGCGTTCGCGCACGAAGCCGGGATTCATCAGGATGGTATCCTGAAAAATCGCAGCACCTATGAAATTATGGCACCTGCGGATGTGGGCTGGGTGCAGAACAAACTGGTATTGGGCAAACACAGCGGCCGCCACGCGTTTCGCCAGCGATTGGAGGAACTGGGCCATGCTCTGGATGAGGCGGCACTGGACCGGGCCTTCGCAGCGTTCAAGGTACTTTGCGACAAGAAAAAAGAAATCTATGATGAAGATTTGGAAGCCCTGGTCGATGAGCAATTGAAAACCGAACGGGCCTTGTTTCAGCTCAAAAGTCTGCAGGTGATGGCCGGTACACATGGCGTGGCCACAGCGACGGTTACCTTGGTAGATAGCAGCGGTGCGGAAATTACTGACGCGGCGACGGGCGATGGACCGGTCGATGCCATGTTCGCAACCATTCAGCGGTTGACCAAAATTTCTGCGACTCTGGACTCCTTTCAGGTGCGCAGCATCACCGGCGGCCGTGAAGCACAAGGCGAAGTATCCGTGGAACTCACCCACAGTAATCGCAAAGTCCGCGGTCGAGGCTTCAGCACGGATATTCTGGAAGCTTCCGCCAAAGCCTATCTGGCGGCCATTAACCGTATCCGGACGATGAATGATCGAACCATCGGTCAGGCGTCATCCTTGGAGGCGTAAAGAATGTTGCGCCATAAGCAGAAGAACCGATTTTATGATCAGACGGCTCTGGCTCCGCACTATGTCAAAAAAATCCCCACCGATGGCTTTACGGGAAAGCCGCTGAAATATCATCTGCTCAATGGTGCCCAGAGCTTTAAGCTTTATAGTGTCGGCCGCAACGGCGTGAACAACGGCGGAAAGAGCAAGGGTGCCGGCAATGATGATATTTCCGTCCGCGGCGGTACGACGATGGCAAAACAATAGATATGCGCGCTCAGGGTTCTATGGCGATTCCACCGGCGGCATTTAACGGGCCGAGCTTTCGCAATAGCTTTGCAACTTTACCGCTTTGCCAGTCGCCGCAGTAGCGGCACATCGGCTAACTCAGGCACTTGTAGCCAACGCATCAGCAGGCCGTATATCAAGGCGGCGGTTGGTACAAGAATTAACAGTTCAATCAGCGATGCCAGCCAACGTGGCAGGGAGTATAGCAAGCTGCTGTGTTGCATAAATAACAGCAACATCGCCCCGAGCAACAGCATGATTCCTGCACCCGCTAATGACTTTCCCGCCATGCTCGCCACTTGGCCAAGCTTTTCAAGTTTCATGCGCCGCTGCAGAATAAACAGGAGAATTCCACATTGCACCATCGCAGAGATGCTGGTGCTGGCGGCAATTCCACCTTCCTGCATAAACCAGATCAGCGATAAATTCAGCGTGATATTCAATGCCACCATGCCCACGGCCACCTTCATGGGCGTCATGGCGTCCCGCCAGGCGTAAAACACCCGCACCAGGATCATTTGCATTTCAAACGCCCAAATCCCTATGCAGAACCACCGGGCGGTCCACACAGCTTGCGCCACATCCGCCGCACTGACTTTGCCGCCGAGATAAATTGCGGAAATCAGCGGCTGGGAAATCAGGATCATCCCCAGCGTTGTCGGCAGACTTATAAACAAACTGCGCCGTAATCCAAGCCGTAGCAACTCGCCGGTGCGGGAAGCATCCTGATGGGCACCTGCATCAGAAAGGCGCGGAAAAATCACCGTGGCCGTTGCGACACCAAATACGCCCACCGGCAGCAGATAAATTCTTTGCGCTACCGACAACTTACCCAATGCTCCGGCAAGCATCGGAACGTGCACGAGCATACCCGCGATGGTAAAAGCGCTTCGTCCGCCATGCCCATCGGGTGAAAACCACCACGCAATCTGCGAATCCAGAAACGTGTTAAGCTGCACAGCGGAAAGGCCCAGAATCATCGGGGCCATTTTTTTTACAATTTCCCGCACACCCTCCCCGCCCAGCGCCAATGCTCCGCGAAAGCGGAAACCCGTGCGGCGCACTGCCGCAACCAACAGTATGACCTGCAATATGCCGGAAATTACCACGGCCCCGGCCACCCAGTAAATCCGCTGGGTTAAAGCGAGATGCCGTGTCCAAATCCAGACGGGAATTGCCGCGCCTAACGCCATGGCGACATTGGTAATAATCGGCGCTACCGCCTGCGCGGCGAAGCGGTCGGATGCGGTGGCGATCGCCGCGAGAAGCGCTACCAGGCATACCGCGATAGAAAAGGGCAGCATGACCGCGATCATCCCGGCTGCCAGGCGGTTAGCGGGGAGAACGCTATGGGACATCGCGATAGGAATCACGAGGGCTTCGCCGATGATGGTGATGGTGCTCAGCGTGACAATCAGCAGGCTGATCACGGAACGGGCCAGTTGATCCGCAGCGGCCTGTCCCTGTTCTTTGCCAATGCGTTTGTATACGGGCAGGAATACCGCGGTTAAAGCACCTTCGCCAAAAATTCTCCGGAAAAGGTTGGGAAATTGAAACCCCATCCAGAAGGCCGACCACGTGGTGCCGACACCCAGATAATAGCTGCACGCCTTATCCCGTAGCAAGCCGAAGAAACGCGATAAAAGGGTAAGCCCGGAAAATAGATTCGCATAGCGCGTCAGCGCGGCTTTGTGCATGGCGACTGATGGTGCCCCGCCGGCCGGTGCGGGAGTTCCAGCGACAGAATCGGAATTGCTTTCAGGCATGAGGCGCACCACGCTTGGCCGGGTTATCCGCATTTACTTCCTGCGAGCCTGGGGCATGGGCAAGTATTTCGCGCAGGCGCTTGCATACCGTGGCCGGGTCATTGCTGGAAATCACCGCCGAACTTACCGCAATAGCTTTAACTCCGGCGGCCATAAGCTCCGGCAGTTTATCAAGGGAGATACCGCCAATGGCGATGACTGGCAGTGCAAATTCGGCCTGTGCCAGTTCTTTAAGATAGGCAGGCCCGGCGAGGCGCGGCTTGGTTTTGGTGGTCGTGGGAAACATCGGCCCGGCACCGATATAGCTGGCACCCCAGCGGACTGCCTCGCTGGCCTGCTGAATATTTTCCGTGGATACACCAATCATCAACTCCGAACCCGCGAGCTTTCGGGCGTGTTCACAGGGCATATCGTTCTGTCCCAAATGCACCCCTGACGCCCCTGCCGCCAGGGCGATATCTGTTCGATCATTGATGATCGACATGCGGCCAAGGGCGTGACACTCTTGGGCCACAATGCGTGCCCGATCGAACAAATCGCTGTCGCTTAATTGTTTTTCCCGCAACTGCACCACATCGGCACCCCCCGCCAGGATGGCCGTCAGCGTTTCGCGCCACGGGCGGCGGCACAATGATTCTGTCAGCAGCACGTGCAGGCCTGCGCGGGGCATTCTGTTCCGCTGGGCCGCCTGCCGGAGGAGGGACTGCTCCAAGCTATAAGATTGATACCGCATGGATTCAAGGCTCGCCGCCACGGCGGGCGATTGCAATTTGGCCAGTTCCTCCAGCACGCGCAGTGCTTCGGTCAGCCGTTTGGCACCGGCCATGGCCACATTTTCGGCGGTGCCGCGGCGAAGTTCATCGGCGGTTTTAATGGTGACACCCACATCGCCGGGCGTGTCGCGGTGCAGTACAGCATTATCCGCGCCCAGCGAAGTCATGTGAATGCAAAGTTCATGGCGCAGGGTTTTACAGGTGGCGGAAAGCGCACCGTCATTAAGAACAAAGCGGCAGTAATCTTCGAGCGTACGCAGGGCTTCCCGGGCGCGGTTGAAGTTGGCATCCAGCATTCGCATTGTGGTTCTATCCATTGTGGCTGCACCTGCCAAAGTTTTATTTATTCCGCCTCGGAAATCATCGATCGGTTTTTTTACTCATCACTGCCGACGGCATCGGCTTGTCGCGATTGCTGTTCCGACCAAGGCTGGAACCGAGCCACGCCCCGCTTGGAATTCGTGACAAAATCAGCAAATTCCTGTACTTCCGGAATCGCCAGTAATTCGGGGGGCAATAAGCTGATACTTGTTTTTAGCGGCGAGTCTCGGCGTTCCCGGAATAATATTCGGAACATCTCACGTACACCGTTGATGTGTTCTCTGGTCATACCCGAACGGCGCAACCCTACGAGATTCAACTGGGCAATGGTGTTAATTTTCATGACGATGCAGAAGGGAGGAATATCGACATTATGCGCCGAGTTATTGCTGATCATGGCCAGGCGGCCCACGCGGCAGAACTGATGAACAGCGCACAGTCCGCCGACGATCGCCCGGTCAAATACCTGCGCGTGGCCGCCCAGGACGGCACTATTAACCAAGGTCACCCCGTTGCCCACACGGCAATTATGGCCCACATGAGACCCCACCATGAAAAAGCCATTGGAACCAATGACCGTGTCACCGCCGGTGCCGCGATGCACTGTGGCGTGCTCACGGAAAATATTATTTTCTCCGATGATTACCCGGCTGGGCTGGTCGCGGTATTTCAAATCCTGCGGCGCATCGCCCAGCACCGCAAAGCTGTGAACCTTATTGCCCGCCCCCATATCCAGCGGCCCGATGAGTTTAACCTGCGATGCAATCACGCAATTTGCACCAAGGGTCACCGGGCCTTCAATAATGCTGTAGGCCCCGATGCGGACAGAGGGGTCAATACGGGCTTGGGGATCAATTATTGCTGTAGGGTCAATCAATGGATTCATCAGTTCATGCACCTGTGCTGGTGGGACTTTTTACGCTCAATGGCACGCGTGGTTGTGCAGGGGCTTGCCGGGGCGGCACAGCGGATGGTTCAGCCGGTGTAATTTCCGAAGCGCTGTAACGCAGTTGCCGTTTTTTCATCCAGCGCACAGCCAACAGATCAATAAAGGCTCGTATCACCCGGCTGCCGAATTTATATTTGGTCACGCCATGGAGCCGGGGATTGTGGCTCACCGGCACTTCAATAACGTGGTAGCCCCGCATTTTTACCAGCGTGGGAAAAAAGCGGTGCATGCCTTTATAAAGCGTCAATCCTTCCAAGCATTGCCGCTTATAGACTTTTAACGAACAGGCCGAATCCTGGATATTTTCCTCGCTGATCCAGTTGCGGATGCCGTTTGCGATTTTGGTTTGTATGAGCCGCAGGGCGTTATCGCTGCGTTTTTTCCGCCAGCCGTTGACCATGTCCACGTTGTCGTCCAGCATCGCCATGAGACGGGGAATTTCACCGGGATCGTTTTGCATATCGGCATCCACGGTACCCCATACCTCGCCGCGCGCCGCACGAAAGCCCGCATCCATCGCCGCGGTCTGACCACTGTTTTTCGCCAGCGTCACCACGCGCAGCCAAGGATACTGCCCCGCCAAAGCCAGCAGCTTTTCCCGCGTACCATCGGTACTGGCGTCATCGACGATAATGGCTTCAAACCGCAGGTTCAGCGGCCCAAATACCTGGCCAATACGCTCCACCAGAGGCTGGACATTGTCCACCTCATTATACGCCGGTGCGATAACTGATAATTGCAGG
>DAHXLH010000026.1:0-9336 GCA_027366115.1 Phycisphaerales bacterium | reverse complement strand
CTACCGTTCAGGTATTGGCTTCGGTGCGCCATCCACACCCACCACCCGGAGAGCGGCCCTGGAATGCTGGGTAAAAGTGGCGAGAATTGCGGAACCCCGCGCACAACCTTTCCGGTGTTGAACTTCATGCGAGGATTGGTCAAACCGGGATTGGGGAACACGTTCGTTTGCGCTACGCCGGCCAGCGCATGCCCATTGTGAGTTGTAAGTAGTGCGAAGATGATACCAGTCAGGACGCAGAATCGGCGAGTGACGAAAAAAGGTACAGGTTGTCGATGGGGATGACTGTCCTGTGGAGCGGCGCTGCGGCAGAAACGACTCAGACGCGGAAAATGTCTCCCCTTCAGAAATGAGGCAATTTCCGCGGAATAATTTTTGGGAGACCAATTCAAACACACTGCCATCGCCGACCTTCCGCATTCCGTGCTGACCGATTCGGTCCATTGATCCTGTGTCATTGGTTATTCTCCTTTATTTAAGTGTCTGATCGCATCAGTTAATCGGAGCGGACTAATATCTCTGAGAAGGCTTAAAAATAAGTCTGCCAGGTTTTATGGCGAGGCAAAAGCTTTCGCGGTCGAAGGCGGCTTTTCCGGCAGCGCCGAGAGCTTCCCGTGTGATCCGATTTAGCTCGTCCTTAGAAAAATAAACAGATCCCCAACTTCGTAAAATCGATCATCCATCATTGCACGCAACAACGGGCTTCTCTGCAATTAAAAGTACGTTGAGGCACCCGCGTTGCTGCGGCGATCTGGAAATATTGCCACACCTATCAGCGATAGCAGCGGGAAGCTGAGGCACTCCGAGCCCTTCGGATCAAGCACGATCGGGTTTATCCTGCGCGGTGTTGCCAATTGACTATCCATACCACCACCGACGAAGAAGCCGCGCCAGGAAGCCACGGACATTATGGCTCATAAGTCGAATAGCCTCCTGAGCCAGGAAAAGCAGGATTAATTATGTTAAGCATGCGCAGACCACTTGTACCGGTGCTCCCCGGCGATCCAGCTGCCGCACCGGGGACATTCCGGTTAATCGGGATAGACGCCGCATGGCCGTCAAAAAATACCGCGTTTCCGAACCCCGAGTCCGGCGAGTTGGACATGTGCCGATAACGAAAACCATTGGTGTTATCAGTCAGGCCGTCAATGTTGCCGCCAATATCGCCGGGCGTCAACCCAGCGGGCGGTACCAAATAATCGGGATCGTTCACGTAAGGCCCGGCGTAGCCGCTCGGCCCACTGTAAGCACCTGCTTGATACCAGTCAAAATAAACCCAGCTACCGACTGTACTCGGGGGAGCAGGATAAAATTGGCCCTGATTTCCATCGCCAAACGCAATCTTCTGTGCCGGGGCCTGGATGTTACTCATCTTGAAGTTCAGTGTCTGAGCAGCGCCATTTACTTTTCGATACCAGAGAAAAAAGTTCGGATTAGCACTATACGTCGATGGCATGAAATACGCGTTGCCCGCCGTGCCCCAGCAGCCGCCGAAAATATCCGCAGGGCCGAACGTCGAGACTGGGCACCAGGCCAGCGCCAACCAGCGGTGCTGTAAAGGTCCGCTGAGAGAACCGGACGGCGACGCCTGAGTAGGGAATTGCAGAGACTGGTTATAGAGTTGCTGCGGAGACTCTCCCATGTAAAAACAGTATAATTGGGTTCTCCAACCTTGCCAGTTGGTCTGCTGGATGGAATTCCAACCCACTGGAAGATTATTCTCGTATGTGTCTGCGTATTCTGCGTCAATCTGGCCCAAGGATCGCAGATTGGCCAAACATTGGATGCTCAAGGCCTCCTGCCTGGCTTTGGCTAGCGCCGGCAGCAGTAAAGCAATGAGCAACGCAATGATGGATATCACCACCAACAGCTCAATTAACGTAAAGCCACGATGAGACTTCATAGGGCACCTCTTTATTAGATTTCGGTGTATGTAAAACAATGTTCAAAGTAAAAGTCGATAGCCGGTCGCTGGGGGCCAATCCAGTGCGACTGGCCACGACATAATTTCTCCATGGCCTTAGCCCGTCGCGCCGTGGCGGTGGCGGCGTTTCAGCAGCACCAGCCCCAAACTGCCACCGACAGCAAGTAACACAAACGCAGCCGGCTCCGGCACAGGTGTCGTCGTGAGCTCAAAATTTTGCAGGTTGACGGTTTCCGGAGGCGTATCGCCACGATACCCGTAGGAACCCACTTCCACATACGAGATCGCTGGCGTGTTGCCGGGATTGCTGGCGTAATCATAGCTGCCAAGCAGGGTTGCGCTGGTTCCAGAGCCAAGGTACCACTGAACGGTTTGTGATGACAAGTTGTAATCAATGGAAAAATGGTAAAATGTGGTATTGCTGAAGTTTGTAATTCCGGTCCAGATGGGGTTGGCACCGCTCGTGGTATTTGGTTCCAAGAGAACCTGGCCGGTGGTAAGAAGCTGCAGGGTCGGGCCGGCGCTATACGAGCTATTGGCAACCTGATCGGCTCCGCCGGTGGGAGAGAACCCAATGAGTCCCCAGCCATTGGTCGTGCTAACGGCTCCGACCTGCATATCGGCGGAGAGTGTAACGGTTCCGCTCGTTGGAGGGGTAAACGGCAAAGTTGCGCTGGCAATCGCATATTGCCCGCTGGCTGAGGCCAGCGTCAGTTCCGAACCATTGGTTTGTGCCGTGGTGTTGTGGAGGGTGCCTGTGGATCCCAGCCAATACGCGCCTCCGGAATTCACCGGCGACGGACTTGAGCCAAGCAACACACCCGTGCGGGCGAAGGTGTCGTTGTAGACAACCTGAGCGTTGGCGGCGGAACCGCAACTCAACGCCAAAAGTGCACCGCCGCCACACGCGGCCAACAACTGCGAATATGACTTGAACGACATAAAAATCTCCTGCTCCCTTTGGGAGCCTCTCGATATGCCCATCGACCGGATGAGCTACAGTTTGCCGCGACATGCGGCGGATAACATCCTTATTTATTCCGATCCTGCGTCCGCTCACGCTAACACGGGTGGACTGCGGACAGGACCATTAAGTTTTGACTATCACCAATTCGCAAATCGAGCTTAACGACACTTTTGACTACCTCGTGATAGCAATATTATAACACATGTCGAAAGACAATACAAGTTCTTTTATTTTTTTTAATTTGCTTCTCTTTTCCGCCGTTTACAGCCTGTGAACACAGTTCATATTTACGACGTTTAAGTAAGACCAGCCCTAGACCCCCGATTACCAGCAACTCCAACGCTGTCGGCTCCGGAACAGGCTCTGAGTAAACAGTTAGTCCGGCAATCTGCAGGCCGACACTGACTGATCCTTGCGGGGCACCGCCGGAAATACTGTTTTCCGTCTCCAGCCCAATGTACATTGATTTAAGCGACCAGTTGGCCGGATTGCTCGCGGACGATCCGAATGATTCCGCGGCGAGAAATTCGCTGAAGAATGGGTTGAGCTGGTAGTGGAGGTACTGAAGCGGACCGTTATTCGTTTGGAAAGCAAACGGGTTGCCGCCGGGCGGGACAATATCAACAATGTAAGTATCGCCCGAACGCTGCAAATCAGTAATTCCTCCATTCGTTCCATATCCACTGCGGCTGTCGGCCATGTGAATTTGCATGAAGACGGTGAGACCCTGGCTGGCGTTCTGCAATATGAAACCGGAAAATGCCTGCGCCAGCACCGCCCCGTTTGTCATAGCTTGCGGGGAATCGTAGGTGACGGCAGCCTCGGCGATTTTGGCGTACAAGCTATAAAACACGGGGTTGTTCATGGCGACGTTGGCCGAGTTGTTTGGAACTTCGAGAAAAAGGTTCGCGCCACCAGAGGGGGTCAGAGTGCCATTCCGTTCGAAAAGGTCATACACCCACCGGTTGTTGGTCGTGTCGCGGTAGATTGCGAGCTGCGCGTTTTGATTTGGGGTGGTGAAAGCGTAGGCGGCCGACCCAAAGGTGGGATCGGAGACAGATGGGGCGTTCGTCACCATCTCATCGGCGTTCAGGACCTCGCTACGGTGCCACACCGCCACAAACCAGCCGGACAGCGGCCCCGGCATATTGGGTAAAATTGGAGATAATTGTGGGTTCGCGCCTACCGCCAACCCTGTATTAAATTGCATGCGTGGGTCGGTAAGTCCGGGATTAGGGAATACGTCGATACTGCCGGCCGGCTCCGGCACAGGTGCCGTCGTAAGATCAAAGTTTTTCAGGTTCACCACCTCTGGGGGGGTATCGCCACGGTACCCATACGAACCTACTTCCACATACGAGATCGTTGGCGTGTTGCCGGGGTTGGTGGCGTAATCATAGCTGCCAAGCAGGGTTGCGCTGGTACCGGAGCCAAGATACCACTGCACCGTCTGGCTCAATAAATTATAATTAATTGAAAAATGGTAAAATGTGGTGTTGCTGAAGTTTGTAATTCCGGCCCAGATGGGGTTAGCGCCGCTCATGGTGTTAGGTTCCAAGAGCACCTGGCCGGTGGTAAGAAGCTGGAGTGTGGGGCCGGCGTTATACGACCCGTTGGCAACCTGATCCGCCCCGCCAGTGGGAGAGAATCCAAAGATTCCCCAGCCATTGGTTGTACTAACAGATCCGACTTCCATATCGGCGGAGAGTGTAATGGACCCGCTGGTGGGTAGCGTAAACGGCAGAGTAGCGCTGGCAATCGCATATTGTCCGCTGGCCGAAGCCAGAGTCAACTCCGAACCATTGGTTTGCGCCGTCGTGTTATGGAGTGTGCCGGCGGTTCCCAGCCAAGAGGCACCTCCGGAATCCACCGGTGACGGGCTGGAACCGAGTAAGGCACCCGTGCGGGCAAAGGTATCGTTATAGATAACTTGGGCGTTGGCGGCGGAGCCGCAACTCAACGCCATAAGCGCACCGCCGCCACACGCGGCCAACACCTGTGAATATGACTTGAACAACATTAAGAAACTCCTCTTTCTCTTTCCAGGATCGGCTGAATGGCGCTGATCCTCGCCTGTATTGTCGAATTCCGAAACATCCTTAACTCAAACTCGGCCAGGCAGTTGACGCGACATAACTGCCTCGTGGTAGTTGAAGCATAACATAAGTCTATGACTATTGCAAGGCCTGTTTGAAATATTTTCGATATTTATATTATGGGACGGTGTCGCCATTTTTCACGCCTCGCCATAATTCATTCGGAGTGTGTATGATACGCACATTGATATGACTCCAAAAACGTCCACTGTTTCGTGTTCTTGCACCGATGCCGCGCGCCACACGTTGCCGCCATGGTACATCGCCCATGGTTTGGCCGTGTTTATGACCACCCTTACATCAAATGCCGTTTATTTCTTCGCCGGGTACGAACTGCATATATCCGTACAAGTGCGGCTTGGCATGGCCGCGAGCGCTGGGCTGGCCTATTGCCTGGCGGCGATCTTCGGCGGACGGCTGGCGGATAAACTGGGGCAACGCCGGGTAAGTTCCTGCATGGCCGCCGCCTGCATCCCTGTTTTTTTCCTTGGCGCTGGGGCGGTATTAGCCCGCAATCTGCCCGCCCTTTTTCTCTTCCTGCTGCTGCTGAACCTCTGCATCGGCCCGTTGTGGCCCTCCATTGAATCCGCCATTACTCGCTGCCATGGAAAAATGCTATTAAGTACGCGCATTACCCTCTACAACCTCAACTGGTCCATCACCGGCTTTATAGCAACTTGCGTGGTCGGTATTCTGGCGAGTTGGCTGTCCTGGGCGGGAGTCTTTCTTATCGCCGCCATGATAAGCTTTATCGTTTGGATCATCATCGTCCGGCGGCCCGCAATCCCGGCATTGCCTGTTGCTGATCCGCCCGGAGAACAACAACGCCCCGGAGCCATCTCAAAACCATCGAGTTCCAAAAAAATTCTGCATATGGCGTGGCTGTCCAATATGCTTGCCTTCGTAGCCGCCAGTACGGTTACTCCCTTTATGCCCACCATTACGCTGGCACTGGGCGTTAAATCCTACGCATTGGCTACCGCACTGGCTTCCATCGCGTCTCTGGCATGTGTCAGCGGATTTGTGATAACCACGTTCTGGACCGGCTGGCACTATCGGATACGCTGGACAATAATCCCGTTTGCAACACTGGTGTGCGGATCCGTCGCCATGCTCCTGAGCCAGTCACTTCTGATGTTCGTTCTCGCCCAGATCATTTACGGCGTCTCCGTCGCCATGCTGTACTCGGGTTCGATCTATTACAGTATGCATCTTGGATCCGGATCGGCAGCAAAGGCCGGCATTCATGAGGGATTGATCGGCATCGGTGCGGCTCTCGGGCCGGGGTTGATTGCCGTAGCCGGCGCACCTGATGCGGTTGCGCCCAAAGCAATGGTGCTGCTGGTGGTGCTATGCGCCAGCGGAATTTGGATAATCCGCACGGCATATCAAGTCCGCAGTCTGACCGTCGCAGAGGATCACAGTTGCGGCGCTACTGATGATTCCTCGCATCCCGCCTGATTTCGCAGTCTTCAACCGGCACCGGTGCTCCGCCGCGCCATCAGGTCGCCTGCGGGAAGAATCCGATGAACAGCCTCCTTGCCAGGATCCATGATCAGGCTGATTGCCACGCGCGCCGCCTCAGCTCCCATGACACGCACAGGCTCCTTGACGGTGGTCAGATTGATGCCCCAGGCGCCGGACATCGGCAGATCGCCAATGCCGGCTACCGCAACATCGCCGGGAACATGAAGCCCCAGTCGCTCGATCTCCGTGATCAGCGGAATGGCGATTCCGTCATTCATGGCAAATATCGCATCCGGATGGACGCGTCCGGGCGCAAAAATGTGCGGAATAGCCTTGGAAAAAAGGTCTTCATGGACAGATATATGCGGATCGCCCCGGTATATCCAATGTGGATTCAGCGCCAAGCCCGCCGCCTTGAGCACCTCCTGATAGGCGGAATATCGCTTCTTGTGCATTTCGAGCGGCAGATCCACACCCACATATCCGATACGGCTGCGGCCGCTGGCGACAAGGTGCTCGACCACCGTGCGTGCGGCCATATCCGCATGCCAAACCACATGGCTGATTTGTTCAGTGCTGCTGGGATAATCTCCCACGAAAATCAGCGGTATGTTCGCGTCCAGCAGACGTTGATATATTTCGCGTCGCTCTATTATGGGTTGATACAGGACCGCTGCATCGCGCCGTCTTATGGCCGCCATGATTTCCGTCTCCTGGCGTTTCGGGTCACTGCTATGCGCTGTAACAATCGGCGTAAGGTGATTCGTGTGAAGTATTTCTATGGCACCGGCGAATAATTCATCGGCCCAATCAAATCGGAAATTGCTGACAATGAAAGTCACGGTATTTGAACGCTGCCGGCGCAGATTCTGGGCCGATGCGTTGGGAACGTAGTTGAACTTTCTGGCGGCAGCCAAGATACGTTCCACTGTATGATCGGCGATCTTAAACTTCTCCGCATCTCCACGCATGACCACAGAAACTGTTGAACGTGATAGCCCCAGGATTTTGGCCAAATCTTTGGCCGTCCCGGCCTCACGGATTCCGCGTTTGCCGGTCGCCGTTTCGATAATGCCTTTTGTGGGGATGCCGGCTTGGCTATTTTGTTGATCAGCCGATGATTTTCTTCTCTTGCGGCCTACCGCCCGTCGTGTAATTGAAATTTTACGCCCTTGATCCTGAACCATCATAACATCCTTAGTTAATGCTGCCGGGTAATGGCAAACAAGGAAGCCTGGGCTACTATGGGTGGATTTTTGATGAAACCAACCCGCATAACCCGATCATGCTGTTTTAACAGATGCACATGCACCCCGCCGGCGGTGAGCTTGGAAACCACGGTATGGTTAAAATGATTGATGGGTTTATAGCCAAAATGAATGACCCACAGTCGCCGGGCCGATGGCTGAAGGGCTTTGGCGGATAGCGGCACGCCGGTTTTATACGCATGGCGTTGCGTGTTCAAATACCAGGCGATTTCTGAAGCCAAGGCATCCGGCTTATGGTTCGTAACGATAATTTCTGTATGTTTATCAGCGCCGCTGAACACCGTGCGGGTAAGATTGCGAACCATGCGCGGCCCCGGGCCGACCCAGGGTCGATGAATATCCAGCGCCATGCATATTCCCGCAAACAACAGGATGGCGGCCACAACACTGCCGGCCAATGTCCGCCAGGCGGAAAGCGAATGGCGTTTACGCATGGCCATGGCCGCGAGCGTAACCGCCCCGATGGAGGACAGAAGCATAATGGACGGAACCAGGTGCTGCTGCACGCGTGAACTGGTTCCATAGGGATACGCGCGAAGCACCGCGGCAATAAATGTCAGGATAAACGGGGCGACCAGCAACAACAATTCCGCCCGCCGCCGCTTTTGCCATAATCTCCAGGCACCCACCATGCACAGCGGCGTAATCAGAAAAGCAATACCTTTTTTCCCGCCCAGCGGATAACTCATCATATTGGAAACCTGCGCCTGAATCAGCCAGCCAACTATATGCCAGTTCAGCGGCGGAAACGCGTTACGCCAATATACATCCATCCCGGCTTTTGTATGGTGCATCTGCCCGCGCATAACGCCGAAAAATAAAAGGGCAAAAACGCCTAAAGTCAAAACGTTAAATCCGACATAAAGCCACCGACATGCCTTATTAGATTCTTTTATCTGCCTGAGCAATAGAGCCGCACTGACGGCTGCCGCCATAAAAATGCCGGGAAATGAAAAACATAACGCCAGCGGCGTAAAGGCGATCAAATAAATCAACGGCTTGGAATCTTTTGGACAGCGCAAAGCCCAAAAGCCCAAGCCCACATAGCACATGGCTACCAGTAAATCCGTTGAATATGGCTTGAAATCCGTACTATAGCGCACCGTGGCCAGGGAGCAGGCTAACATAGCCGTAGCAATCATCCCCACTTTCCGCCCGGCGACGTGATGAAATACTTTCCACGCGACAAGCACGGCAGTTATGCCGCAGAGCAGTGAAAAAAAACGAAGCGAGAAGGCCGAGGTTCCCGCGACTGTGATCATCCACTTGGAAACCCAGAGAAATCCGAGCGGGCAAACCTGTACGCGCCCCAGAGGCTCAAGCAATTGCAGGTAATTGCGTCGGAGGATATCCATGCCTAAAGAGGCTTCATCACCCCAGACGGGAAATCGCAGAACATAGTCAAGAAGCCGCCAGGAAATGCCGACAACCAATGCCGCCGTCAGCCAGAATCGCCAACTGCCAAAGCGGTTATTGGGAAATTGCGACGGCTTTTTCATGCGCACCGATTCTCAAGGCACGACAGCACTATGAGCATCCCAGGGAATCACCGCAGTTCAGGCATTTGTAGCAACTGCCGTTGCGAACAGTAATGCTGCCGCACTTGCAAACCGG
>DAHXLH010000017.1:0-5908 GCA_027366115.1 Phycisphaerales bacterium | reverse complement strand
ACATGCTCTGAATCACGGCCAATCCTTGGCCTCCTTTTTACGTGCAGGATAATCTTCGCCAGCCTTCCTTGGCTGGACGCTCCTATCATCACCTGTCAAGCAACTTTACGCCAGAGCCGAAAACTAAAAGACCCTGGGGTGCGGTGGCTGTCAGCGCGCTGTTTATTTGGCCCGGCCATATCTGCAATATTATCCTTAATATTTCACTTTGGCCAACCGGCCTTACATCACCGCTTCATTGCATTATCATAACCTCCCGCAACGGTGATAAATGGCGGTCAAGATCGCGGAAACAAAAGAAAGTAAGCCGCAAAAGAGCACCAGAATTAGCCATGTGTTACCCCCAAGCTTCTTCATGGAGGGAGAGGGGTTGAGAAGCAACACGAGCGCCACAAGTCCCGAGCTGTAGCAAACTATAGTCCAGAACACCTCCCAGTTCATCGGCCATCACCTCTCGGTTGGTACAACTTGATAGGTATAGGAAAGACACTGCGGACGATAATGTTGACACCTAACCCCACATGCTGTTCAACCACCGGATCAAAAAGCTGCCCAGCGGCACCGATGTTGCGGGGGCGAATATCATTCAGGATCCCGCGAGTCACTACATCCCAGTTACCAGCCTCATTGGCGACAAATCCATAGAACATAGAAAAAGTACCCGGCGGTAAAAAATATTGGTGAAGTCAGAGCCAGCGAAAAGATGAACGGCCATAGAATTCCAGCCTCATTTTCCACCCGCCCAGGGTACGCTATAAAGAAAAACATACATGCAAAAGCGAAGGAGTTCCCTATCACCAACAACACCGGAAGATGCCACGGACTACCAACTTGCGGATAAAATTCAAAATATAACCGCATAGTGGGGTTAAGAAGCATAATGAGCATCGCCGATATTGGAATATAATAAAGCATCCAATACACGCATTGGGAAAATGGACGGAATTTTGTTAAATTCCATTGATGCATCGCGTCACCTATCACCGCGCGTTCGTGCGGTGTTCCAGTCGTGCTTTCCACTGATAATAAACCTCGTGTCTATAAAGTGCTACATGACCGCCTCCATAACGAAGAAGGGCATCGTATCCGGATTGCACGCCTGCGGTATGCAATTGCCAGCGTAATATTTCCCGCCGCGTCGCAGGTCTGAACGTGCCTGTCGCCGTATCCCAAATCTCAAAAGCCCGGAACTCCGGCTTCGGCGACAGCACGACTGTTCCCAAATCTGTTTCGCGCACGCCCGCAACGAACCTGCGGAAAAGGCTCACCGGGCCGCGAATCGGTGGAGAATGGAAATATCGCGAAAGTTCGCCGGGAATCTCAACAGAGCCACCCAGATCGCAGGGCACCCATGTCCAGGCGCGCCTAAGGAAAACTAAAAGACCCTGCACCGCACCCGCATACAAACCCCGAATGGAAATATCACTACATACCCATGGACAGGTGATAATCGGTTGTCGGCCATCAACCTGCCCAACAGCGGCGGGACGGCAACCAACACGTACAATGGCGATGGCTTAAGATTCAGCAGAACAGACAGTTTGGGCACCAACAGCTATCTCTGGAATTCTCAAGTCCTCGAGGCCGAACTGGGCAATGGCAACACTGTGAGCATGTGGTACACGCAGGGCGAAGGCCAATATGGGGATGTAATTTCCACGCGCGATGCTGTGGTCGGAACCAGCAGCCTGCAATTGTATGACGCACCGGGCAATGTCAGCCAGACCACGGATTCTGGTGCCAACATCACCACGACGTTGGCATATGACACTTTTGGGGTCGTCACCGATAATTCCGGGTCGCAGAATCCAACAGTGGCTAGGCAGGGAAAACAGGGGTATCAATTTGAATCAACGCTCGGTCCTGCCGGGCTGCAGTATGTAAGGCAGCGCTGGTACGACCCGACAACGCAGCAATTTATCAGCCCTGACCCGTTAAGATTTGCCGGCGGCGATGTCGATCTGTTCCGCTACGCGGCGAATAATCCGATTAACAGGAGTGATCCGGGAGGGAGGGATACGATTAATGATCTCACGCTGCAAAACACATCGTTGCCACCGGTAAGTCCACCTATGCCCCCGACTCCATTAGCGCCACGTAAACCCAGCCATCCAATTATGCGCCATGGTTCCATCGCCGGCCATGGTAGCACGTCCCTACTGCCTTTTGAAAATCTCTTTCAACCTATGTCACTAATATCGGGACTTGGCTCCATTGAAGCGCCGAACCCATTGGTGCCGCATTTTGATTCGCGGCCATATGATATTCTGTCATTGGGGATTAGTGCCAGCCTTGCGATAACAGTGCAAGTTCATAATCAGGACGTACGCATGGCCCTGGCCGGGCAATTGAATCCCAAAATGATTGAAGGGCCGTGGGGTTATCGTTTCGTGGAATTGAACACATCCCGCGAACCAGGGAGTGGGGCTTATTTGGCCACAGGTCTGATGATTTACGGTGCACCGCTGGCGGCGACCGCAGGAGGTGTTGTGCATGTGGCATGGAATGTAGCCAATATCGCGGTTGGGACAATTCAAGCGGTGTCAGGGACGGTACATGGCGTGAGGGCGTTAACGCATCACCTCATTGCCGCTGGGCTAATCAACCTTGCTGGCGCCGGATTGGGTGTGTTTATCGCGCATGGAGGGTTGCGTTTGGCGGGGGCGGATGATGTAGGCAATCTCAACTCTGTGGCTCGCCAAACCGAACGTACGGCTCTTGGAGAAAACGCCCTCTCTGTTAGGGTGACACAGTTATACGATCCAAGCCGAGGCTCATTTGGACCCGGGACATCAACGGCACTCTCGTCACCGACACCCAACCCATTCCTGAGATGGGTCGAAGGTTCAAAAGGCGGCACATGGGTAGCACCGCAACGTGCCGAGGACATAAGCTGGTTTGCGAGGATGATGACCGATCGCGGAAGCTACACCCATTATGTAGAATTCAGCGTGTCGCCCGCAGAGCTTCAGAACCCTGGCGGCTTGAAATTCTTATATTCTCCATTTCAACAGATTATACCTAACACCATTAATTTATCGGATCGTGGCGCGGTATTTGGGCAACTCAAGCCAAACTATGGTCAAAAGATATTTTTTATCGCGGTAGCGGCTGGCGGTGGCTATTTGGTCTATCAGTCTACGGCAAAATGAGGTTTGACCGATGGTAAGCGACATCGTTTTGTATTCAGAGGTGATTGGCTACTGGTCGATCTTTGCGTTGACTTTTCGCAGGCAGATATCAATCGTCCCTACAATACCATTCGCGCCGATTGGGTTGGTATGTTTGGGGCTCGCTCTGAATCACTGGCTTTGGATTTGGTGTGGAACAATTATAATCTTTGCCGTTCAGATGGTTACATTAGTTGTTGGTATTTGGTGTTGGCTGAAGCAAAAATGACGATACTGCTCCGACCAGTTGTAGCGGCTACAGCGGTTCAATGGATTGTAGATGAGTTTTTACCCATGGCAGCGGCAATTATCTGTGTGCGAGTGGATGGCACGAAGTTATGGTGATATGCGGTGGTACAAATTCAAAGCCCAGACCACGCCGACGCCTCTTGCGCTCCGGCCTGCGTGATTTTTGTACCGGTGCCACCACGTTTACGTATGATGCCAAGAATCGCAGAACGGGTATGACCACACCGGATGGCAACATTACCACCTATACATGGACGGATGACAACCAGTCGGCGGCGATTACGCTGCCCAATAACGGCGGCCAACGCGTTAGCCCTGCGATCCTGTACCAACCCTCCCATTGCGGAAAGCGGGAGTCGCGGCCGATTGACTGTGTAACTCAAAACAGGCTGAATTCGGAAGCGCTTTCCGTGCCGCCTTGGCGGCTATTTACGAATCACGCTTATTTTTACCACGAGATTTTTTGCCACGGGAATTCCAATTCCATCCCAGACGGTGTGATAATAATCGGTGCCTGTCGTGTACGACGTTGCCCGCACCTTGTTGCCATTTTTTAAGTGGAAGACGTACCCCTTAATTGGCCCAAGCGCCTTGTGGGTGGCGATGGTTATATAATTCGGCGACTTGGCGCAATAAAGCAATTTGACCTGGTACACTTTATGAGTACAGTCGAGCGTAAAACCGTCTGCCGAAACACCGGGGTGCGGAAAAGGGTAGGCCGCCCAGGATTGTGAATTGCTGTAGCGAAAGCTGGGAATCACTATGGGCAAATCGACCGCATTGATGCCGATTATCACCCCATAGACGGCTCCGGTTGAGGGCAAACGCCTACCCGAAACCGAAAGAAGCTCAAGCCGGTTGTGCGGCGGCCTCAGCGCCGTTCCAATGTCACGCAGGTCTTTTCTTTCCGCCCGCCGTGCCGGAATGGTAACAGCCGAACACCTGAGTTGTTCGCGCCGCTGCTGTGCAAATGGCACCGTTGCCATGACCGCACCGGGAACTTCCTGCTGTTCCAGTGCTGCCTGATACTCTTGCTTTTCGTCCGCGTGCGCCCGTTGGCAAATCGCATCGAACTGTGCCGCGAGCTGATGCCGCAATCGTTGAACCTTGATTCTGTTTGCCGCAGATAGCTCCGCGGGACGCCCGCGGCTTCCCCTGATAATGGCTTCACCGAGTGTATTTGCCTCACCATAGGCGAGTACCTTCATCCCGATGAGTTTCCCCGGGTTGGATGCAAAGCGACTTAATTCCTCCGCCAATGATGGAACCGCAGACCAGCCGACCGGCTTCATGGCGGCGGCTACCAATCCTCGCCACCGATCAACTGGAATGGCGGTGCCTACAGAACTTCCAGCAAACTGAAACTGCCCCTGGCTCGCTGGGATCTGAGCGCCTGCCGGAAAACCACCCGGATGCAAAAACGAACCCGGCTGGTTAAAAACGCCCGCGCCTGCCGGCTGCCGAACAAGCATTGCGGCAGCGGATTTATCTTGCGCAAGTTGCACTTGAGCCTGCTTGAGTGCTGACATATCGTTGACGACCAATTGCGCTTTGCCGGCCTTCATATCGCTTGCAACGCTTGCCTTAAGATTCACGATGTTCTTCTCATCTTCAGAGATAAGCGCACCGGCCACCGTCTGGTCGCGTGCCAGTTCCAGTGTCTCCTCCGGCTGGGGAAGGACGGCGGGATTTGTCAGGGTGTCAAAATAAGGCAGGAAGGAAGGCATGGCTTCTTCGCGGGCAAGCCGGGCGCGAACTGTGTCAATTAATTGCTGTGCTGTGACAACCGCATTCGGATCACCCTTTTTCATGGCCGCCGCTGTTACCGCGTTAAGTGCCGAAATTTCCGCTTTATCCGCCGCAATAACGGCCTGCCACGCATTGGACTGCCCTGTGCCCGCCGTTTTTGCCCAAAGTTGACCGTGCATTCCTGGTGCGGCAAACGCTGCTATGGCTGCTACGACTGCAATGCCTGCAGAAACTCCACCGAATCTGATTTTCATTCCACGGCTCCCCGAAAAATGGTTGTTTGCCCTTGTGTGACCACTATAAATGTGCCCCCGGATCCTGTCAAAATGAGATCCTCATCACCAGCCGACCAGCTGCGGCCCACTTGCCGGGCGGGGGAATGACTTTTGCGGTCTGCTGACCGGCGCGTCCCATAATATAATTCCGACCGGAATTTTATTGACAGTTTCCCGATTCACAATACTCTTTATGATATTGAATTGAAGCCTTTCGCTTCGTCATCAGGACCATCTTACAATCTGTGGAAAGGGTAGAGTATGCTGAAACGACAAACCATCGCCGTTAAGCCATCCGTTCAACGTCATGTGCTGGCCGCATCAGTGGTAATGATTGCGGCGGCGGGGTCATTTCATGGCTCGGCCGGCGCGATGACGATTAACGCAAATTTTGAAAACTCCATAAGCACCAGCACCAGTGCCAGCACAATTGAATCTGATATTAACAATGCGCTGAGCTTTTAT
>DAHXLH010000008.1:0-5627 GCA_027366115.1 Phycisphaerales bacterium | reverse complement strand
GCGTCAATCTCGGACGAAGCCAAAATTTCCGCTTTTGCCCTGACGCTTCGCTTCGGTTTCCTGTTCAAGGGCGGAAAGTAGTTCGGCGTGCGTCACGCTATTGCCATCACTGGAACTAAGGTAATACATCGCTTGGCGGACCGTGGCAAAGTCGCCGGGGGTTAGATCGGCGATGCTGGTCAGGCGGCGTTTGGCAGGCTCATTCATCGGCTCTTGGCATAGCTCGGAGAGGACTCTTTGGTAAAACGCCAGTTTGCCGGCGGCGTCCAGATAATCAAATTGCAGCTTGAAGGTGAATCGGCGAATTGTGGCGGCATCCAGCGTCTCCATTAAGTTGGTGGCACACACCATCACGCCTCCGAAGTTTTCCATGGCGTGCAGCAATTCGTTGACTTGGGTAACTTCCCAACTGCGCTGCGCCAACTGTCGGCTGTGAAACAGGCCGTCGGCTTCGTCGATAAATAAAATCGCCCGGTCGGCGGCGGCAGTGCGAAATGCTTCGCGGATATTTTGTTCGGTGCCGCCGACATAGCGGCTAAGCAAATCGCCGGCCATGCAGGTTCGTACCGGACAATCCACTTCGCGGCCGAGGAATTTTACGAATTGTGTTTTACCGGTACCAGATGGCCCGAAAAGCAACGCGGTCAGGCGGCGGATGTCCTGGCCGGTTGTGTCAGTGGTGAATCCAGGTAACTCCTGATTGCGGCGGAATTTCTGCACCGCCGCAAGAAAGTTCTGCGGTGAGACTGGGCCGCGTATATTCAGGCCGGCTAGCGCGTAATGGTCGGCAGCATTTGAGACGGTAGCCGTCAAGTCGATGCCCAGAAGTTGGCAATGCGGCGTCAGCAGTCGCTGGAGGGTGTCCATGGCGGCGGATTTTGATGCGGACGGATCGCCGTTCAGGCGGGCGTAGTTTCGCAGGGCCAAATCCACGCCGCCGGCACTGACCGGAAATTGCCGCGCCAACTGCTCCACCATGGCATCATCAATAATGTTCTCAAGTTGATACTGTCTTCGCAGATTTTTCCACACCTGGCAGCGCTGCTGGTGTGATAGCGGCTTAAACTCAATGGAATAATCAAACCGCCGACGGGAGGATGGCGTGAGCCGCTCCGGCAGGCTGTTGGTGATCCAGATGCACGTGGCATTCACCTGATCCAGAACAGTGTTGAGGGTATCTTTTTTTCCGCCACCATCTTCCGGATACTCTCCCAGCAAATTCGCCACACTCCCCGCTGATCCGGCCAGCATTTCGTCGGCTTCGTCAATGAGAATGATGCTGCGGCCCCGATTCACCTGCCGATCGCAGACTTGCAGCGCTGCGAAGCGTGAACTGCCGATTTCGCCATCGTAATCTTCCGGAACACGGATGCGGTAAAGGTCCATGCCCAGCTCGGCCGCCAGCGAAACGGCAAATGACGTTTTCCCGCCGCCGGGCACGCCATAGAACAATAGGTTCAAACCCCGGTCCGGGTCGCGGCGGCGTATCAGTTCTTTGAGCATGGCCCCGTGCCCTTGCGTGAGTTTGCCATACATTGCCCAGGGCAGAGCCGGATCGGTATGCCGGGCGAAATATTTCGAGGCCAGCGGTTCTTCGGTCAGGCCGGTGAGAAATGGCTCTAATTCAGTATTGAATTCCAGGTCGCTATCCAGGCAGCCGAGGGTGCGCAGGCGGCTGTTCTTCAATAAAAATTTTCCACCCACCGCCAACGGCGCTCCCAGGGCCATACACATCAGGCGTACCCGCTCAAAGCGACTTCCACCGCGCTGGGGTCCGCTAAAGTCCATCCAGTTCCAGATGTCGGCATGGCGAACGTAGGCAATCAGCAGGAGATCGGCTTCATGTTCCGTGAGGCAGAAAAATTGAACCATTTCCCCGAATCGTTTGTACAGCACATCCTCGGTGGCATCTGAGGCGGCTTGCTGGGCCAACCGAGGCAACTTTTTCTCCAGTGCCGCCAGCAACGGAGGTTTCAATATCGCCTGGGCGCCTGGATCGTTCCAAAACTCCATTAGAAGATTTTCTGGTGCACTGTGGCCCGCTTCCAGGTGGGATCTGGTACGATCTCCCAGGGCATCCAGCGGGCACGAGGCCAGGGCCAGATCAATAGTTTCACGGCGGCCCAGCACGTCGATAATAAAATTAAAAAAGTTGCAGTCTTTAATCTTGCTTTTCTCCCGCCGAAGAAAATTAAGGACAAATTTTAGCGTCCGGAAACATAGGAACGAATTATCACATAATCGCGTGCTTTCCGCAGTTGGCTCCGGCGGCGGTTCGGTTGGCCCACCAAAGACCACCGAAGCCCCCAAGATGGGTAAAATTGACGGAGTGATCATGACGAAATCTCCTTTCTAAACACCCAAGTTCCGACTCCCGAACATCGCATGCGTGCCTGTTTACCACCCCATGCGGACAGATGCTGTCCGTGCGAACGAAAAAATATCCTGATTTGAAAAAATGACAGGCGGGGTCGCAGGTGTGCAGGTTACGGGTTGCCGATTCTCATGTCAGAAAACGGGTATAATCGTCATAATCGGTGGATTTTCGCGATTCTCAGAGATTACCGACCCATGGCTGGAAAATTGCAAAGCGTAGGAGCCTGTCCGAGTAATCGCCCAATCCCGGCCATTACTCGGACAGGCGCCGTAGGCCTTATTCATTACTCATTATTCATTGATTCCCGCGTCATTTGGTTAAAAAATAGGACATCAATTCGTAGCCGGCTTCGATATGTAGGTCGCTCTCCATGGCGGCCTCTTCCGTGTAGGCGCGGGCGATGCTGCTTTTTCCCTGTGAACCGGTGATCAGAAAAGGTACAGGGGCTTCGTGGTGCTTACGTGTGGCGCATTGTGTGGCGTGGTCCGGCATGATCAGCAATCGCCATTGATCAAAGGTCTTTAATTTTTTGATCACGGGGCCGACAACGTGTTCGTCGATGGATTCAATGCTTTTGATTTTGGTGGTGAAGTCCGCCTGGTGGCTGGCTTCGTCCGGTGCTTCCACATGGCAGCAGACCAGATCAAACTTATCCAGAGCGTCGCAGGTATATTTACCTTGGGCGGCGTAATCTGTATCGTGATAACTGGTAATGCCGGGCACATCAATATTTTTCCAGCCCAGCAAATTAGCGATTCCGCGCAGCAAATCCACAGCGGTAATCATGGCCCCGGAAACGCCGAAGCGGTCCTTAAAGCTTGGAATGTGTTTGGGTCTTCCCTGGCCCCAAAGCCAGATATCCGTCGCCTCATTTTCGCCGAATTGCCGCCGCACCAGATTTACTTCATGGTCCTTGAGCACCGCTCTCGCCTTGTTCATAATATCCAGTAACGGCTCCGCGCCAGCCCCGCGCGGTAAATAGTTTTTAATCGGCTGATCGGGAATATCATGGGGGGGCGTGGTCTTAACTTTGCTCAAATCCGTGCCGGCGAGCGTCATTAAATTGCGATAACTTACACCCGGGTGAAGCGTCACTCCGCTGGAGCTTCCCACGGCCTGCGTGACGGCCTGCAAAAGCGTGCGGCCTTCGTTGTCTTTGATATGCCCGGCGGAATGATCCACCATTTTTCCGTCAATAATGGTGACGAAGTTGCATCGCATAACCCAGTTTGAGGCGTTAAGTTTCAAGCCCATTGCCGCCGCCTCCAATGGAGCTCGGCCGGGATGATATTGTGCCGGGTCATACCCCAGAAGGCATAGCGTGCAAACATCGCTTCCGGGGCTGTAATCTGGCGGCGTGGTGCGAACCGTGCCGATACGGCCGTTGCGGGCGGCCGCATCCATATTGGGTTTAGTGGCGGCTTGCAAGGGGGTTTTATTGCCCAGTTCAGCAATCGGCGCATCAGCCGCTCCGTCGGGAATGATAATGGCGTATTTCATAGTGTTGCTTTCGATCCTTCACTAGTATTAACATTATTCTAAGGGGTTGGTGCGCTGTTGCAATCGGCGGCTGTTCACGTTGCCGGATCAATAACACGAATATGTCGGGTATGACCACGTATCCCCTTCAGGCGGTCAATTTTGGCGGTAGCCTGCGTCACTTTGCCGTCGGGTGCTTCATGCGTCATGATCACCAAAGGCACGAACTGATCCTCATGGGCTTCATGCTGTACCATCGCTGCCAGGGAAATGCCCAGCTTACCGAGTATGCCGGTAATCTGATGCAGCATTCCCGGCTTATCCTGTACCATCATGCGTAAATAGTGGCGGGACGACACATCCTGAATTGGAATAACTTTGGCGGTGCTGCGCCGTGTCAGAAGCGGCAGTTGCTTAAAAAGCAGGGGGGCGGTTCCCATGGCCGCTTCTACGATGTCGGCAATAACGGCGCTGGCCGTGGGCTTGCCGCCGGCACCTCGGCCATAATGAATGGTTTGGCCGCTGGCATGGCCGACTACGGCAATGGCGTTAAACGAGCCGTTCACATTGGCCAGCAGATGTTTCTGGGGAACAAATGCGGGATGCACCCGCAGTGAAATGCCATGGCTATGTTTTTCCGCGATCGCCAGGAGTTTGCACACATACCCCAATTCCCGGCCAAACCGCAAATCCATATCGTCAAGGGTATTTATTCCGCTGACATGAATCTGATCAAACGGTACGTGGGTCCCAAACGCCAGCGATGCCAGGATAGCCAGTTTGTGCGCGCTATCTCCGCCGGTGACGTCGAGAGTGGGATCCGGCTCGGCGAAACCTGCGGCCTGGGCTTCGGCCAGAGCGGTGCTGTAACTTTTACCTGAGGAACTCATTTCACTTAAAATGTAATTGCACGTGCCATTGACAATGCCCACGACCTGATCAATTTCATTGGCAATTAATCCGCGGGTAAGTGCCAGAACAATGGGTATCGCTCCACCGCAGGATGCTTCAAAACAGACACAGGAGTTGGCTTTAGCGGCTGCGCGAAATATTTCGGCTCCATGCAGCGCCAGGAGATGTTTATTGGCGGTCACCAGCAACTTCCCTGATTTAACGGCCCGCAGAGATAACGTCTTGGCCGGCTCAACCCCGCCCATGACTTCCACGACAATCTGAATTTCCGGGTCACTGAGAATGTCCTCCGGATTGGTGGTGAAAAGATTCTCTGGAATCTTGGTGGTTCGGCTTTTGGCGGCATCTCGAATTAAAATCCGCTTCAGAGCCAAGGACTGCCCGGACCGCTTCGCCAGCAGCGCTTTCTCGGTCAGCAGCATCTCTGCCACCGTCGCCCCAACCGTTCCGCACCCCAGCAATCCAATATGTGTTGTCATAACCACTCCAAGTACCTCTACGGCGAATTAAGATACGACAACCAGCGGCAGCGTGCCAGCGCTGCGGGGGATTTGTCGAATAGGCCCAAGGATATCTGACGATTTCCAACGCCCTCCAGTGGCGATTACAATACAGCCGTATAATAGAAAAAGCCGGACAGGTAGAGGGCATAAGAAAACTTCGCTAGGAGCCTGTCCGAGTAATCGCTGGGTTGCGACGGCGTGATTTTTGGCCACCATCAAGAAACGGCGACGATGGCGTACCTGACACGGATGGTACTCCGAGGAGCCGCGCCGCAGAGGGGGGCCAAAAAGCACACCGCCCCGCGGGGTGGGCCTGAAATGCCCCGCCTGCTTTGTTGTCGGATCTCGCAGACTCA
>DAHXLH010000227.1:0-4047 GCA_027366115.1 Phycisphaerales bacterium | reverse complement strand
GTGATAAATTACGATGTGCCGGAAGATCCCGAAGCGTATGTGCACCGCGTGGGCCGCACCGCCCGGATGGGAGCCACCGGCAAAGCGTTTACCTTCGTCTCCATCGGGCAGGCCCAGTTGCAGACGGAAATCGAAAAGATGATTAATCATCTTCTGGAAGAATATCGAATTCCCGGCTTTACCCCCTCCATGGAGCCTAGCAAACGTCCCGGCGCATCGCCGCACCCTGCCCATGCTGGTCGGTCCGGCCCCGACGCCGCACCAGCCGCAGCAGGAGATTCACTCCCCGCCGCCCCGGCAGCCGATGGCTACGCACCGACCTCCTTTAACGCTACCGAACCCACGGTCGTCACCCGCCGCCCAATTTCCGGCCGCTTCCCCACGCGCCGCCGACGTTAAAAAAAGGGTGCCAGCGAACAAAAAAAGGTGTCATGAAAAAAAGGTGTCAGGTACCTTTTAAGCCGATAATTCCGTCCTTCGGGAATTACGGGCACGTGCCGGAATCGGTCGGGCCGGTTTTCGTGCAACCCCGTTACGGTAAACAGTTGCCATTGGCTTCGCGGCGAACGGAGGCGGGGGAAAATATTCTGCGACGATGCGTGGGTTTTGGCGGTTTTTATCCCAGGTGTTTCCGGGCAATTATCAGAATGCCGGCAAGTATAGTGGCGGACGCGACGAATCGTGCGAGGTTGGCGCTTCGCGGCAGAAATTTCTCCGCCGTGATCACGGCCCCAACTCCCAGGATCCCAAACGCATTGCCCATGCCCAGCACGATCAGGATCAGCATGGGAGCGGCGCAGCAGAGGCAGCAAGCAGCGCCTTGCCGGCAGCCAAGACCGAAACTGCCATCGTATTTACCGGGTGAAATCGGACAGCCGAAGGGTAAGCGGCAGCGGCGCAGAGCCGCCAATTTCCAGCGCGTGAATTGGAAGATTCCGGCAAGAATTAAGGTCACACCGGATAACAAGGGAATGGCTCGGCTAAGGTCATCCCAGCGCATAATGGCCGCCGCAAACAGAATGCCCAATATGTAAATGCCTGCACCAACAGCCTGCCAGACGGTGAAGTACCCGGCCGTCATTGCTGATAAAGACGCCAGCGAGCGGCTCGTTTTAAGAAACATCGGCACCGCGGATGGCAGCATCATGGCCGCCATCATGGCCAACCACATAAGTTGGAAATCCGCAGCGGAACTGAACCAGGAGTGACCGTTCATCCGCATCCATATCATGGACATTGTCCAACCGCCAGGCATGTCCATGCCGCCGTGCATCGTATGACAAAAATAAGCGGTTGCCCATACGCCGCCGAAAAATGCAAGCGCACACATCGCGATAAACCCGAGGGGCTGTAAATATCTCACGCCGCCGGTTAAATATTGGCGTTGCAGTTGGACGGTCATAGGGTTTCCATGCGTTCAAGCGCAGCAGTCTTTAGGCGCCCCACTTTCGTATTCATCGTGGCGGCGCCACCAGGCACCGGGTTTGGTGCGCGGGCCGCCGGCGGGAGAATCTTCCCATAGCTCCTGTCGGCCCAGTGGAGTCAAATCCAAAAATGTCCAGATGTTCAGCCCCTCTACTCCGCGGCCATTGGTGTGGTAGGTTCGGTACACATCCTTGTCATCATGGATAAAGACGCTCAATCCATATTTTTCGTGCTTGTCGGCCGTAAGACCAAGGTCCTCATTGAATTCGCCGCCGTCGGACGAGTACCAGGGATAACTCCATCCCATTCGTTTTTTTAATTTCTCGATATTGTTTAATGGTGCGCGAGAGACCAGACAAAAAGAAGTATTGCGTGCATGAAAATGCGCCAGGCAACCAAATTGATCCACTACCATGGAACATCCCACGCATCCTCCATCCGGCCAGCCCGGCACGGTCGGCGCAAACATAAAATGGTACAGGATCAGTTGGCGACGGCCTTCAAATAAATCAAGCAGACTCATTTTACCCCGCGGGCCGGTGAATGCGTAGGCCTTGTCCATTCTAACCATGGGCAGCCGCCGCCGCTCGGCGGCCAGCGCATCGCGGGCCTGTGTTGCCGCCTTTTCTTTCATGAGCAGAGCCTCGCTAGCCTTCTGCCATTGTGCGTGATCGACGATTTTCGGAAATATGATTCGGCTTTCACCGTTTGTTTTCATAAATTAATTCCTTTGTTCAATGGTCTATCGCCGTTGAATGCGCCCGCCGTCATTACGTCGCATATGGAAAGCGGTGAGGCCGTTAGCCCGTCGCGCGGCGGACAAAGCCGCGGGCTGACGGAAAAGACGCAACGCCAAGGCCATGGCGCGTGGCCGCGCCCGTGGGATTTACCCTTCGTCACCGCTGGGGCCGTAGCTGGATGGCACCTTCGCTTCCATGAGCCTGAGATACACACCCAACTGTCCGCGGTGCTGAATCCAATGGTTAAGCATAATCAATCTGAGAATCATCACCTTGGGCATTGTCGTGACTGGCTTTCCGTCGCGCATGAATGACGAGTTAGTCATCAGGCGGCCATTGTCCAACGTGGGAAGAATCTCTCGCACCATCTGGGCGCTGTTTTCGTGGCTACTGAGAATATCCTGCACAGTTGCGGGTTGTTTGAACGACGCTGCAGGGTCAGGTATTGGTATCTCATCCATCAGGGCGAATTGCACCACGACTCCCGGCACGGTGGCAATATGCAAACCCAGTTCGCCGGCGGTGTGGGATTTCTCATGTGCTTTCCATCCCAGCTTATCTTGTGCAATGCGCTCGAGAAATTTGCCGGTGATCTTGGACTCATGTTCGAATTCGCCAAGCATGGCGTGTGCGATGGACATTATATGCTCCTTTAAAAAGCTGGATAAAATCGTTCATTGAATATTCCTGCAGTTCCACTTAACCGCGTTTTTTCTCCGCTGCGGTGCGAATCTGTTCCAGGATTTCGCCCCAGCCCTTGGTGACATTCTGTTCGATTTCCGGTTCCATCAGCCCCATCGCCTGGTGAGTGAATTTCAGCAGGATGCCGTCGGGCTGTTCGGTGAGGCGATACTGGATATGCGAGATGGCCGGATAGGACATCATCATGGGTCCCACGATTTCCAGGAGTTTTGGCGGTTTAATCACCTGCACATGACCCCAGAGGTGGCCCGCGTTATTGCCTAGATCACGGAACCAGCGCCCGCCAGGCCATGGCTCAAGTTTCATATTCAACTGCTGCATGGGGCCATGCGGCTCCAGCACGCTCTGGAAGACCACGTCCGCCGGAGCCGCGATCAGCAACTCTTTGACGATGTGGAAGGTTCTGATGGTGGAATTACTTACTTGTGCGACCATGATGCTACTCCTTGGAATTGCGTTGATGACCCGGCACGGAACGATTCCGCGCCGCAAGGTCCCGGGCAGTTGTTTCGGCGGCTTCTTTTATGCCGGCCAGATGATCGGTCCATAATTGTTCAAAATGTTGGATCCAATCATGTACAGGTTTAAGTCCGTCCGCGTTTAATGCATACAAGCGGCGTTGGCCGGCCTTATGAACGGTAACCAACCCCACTTTCCGAAGTACGCCCAAATGCTTGGATACCGCAGGCTGGGGAAGCTTGAGCTGGCGCACCAGTTCCGTAACATCCCGGCGATAGCCCAGGGCCAGCAGATCCACGATTTCGCGTCGCCGGGGTTCCGCGATGGCGTTGAAGACATCAGAAGTTGTTGCAGCTCGAGCCATGACGGTATTATATTCCCATATTAGAATATGTCAAGTGGCCGTGAGCCAGGACGCCGGGGCTGGCCATTATTTTCTGCCGCACCAAACGCAGTGTGGATAAAGTAGCCCACGGCTTATGCGAAAGAGGCGTCAATGCCTCCGCTATTCACGGCGATCTGCTGCAAAATCAGCGGGAACGCGTGATGCGCGGTTTTCGTACCGGTAAAATCAATGTGCTGGTGGCCACCGATCTGGCCAGCCGGGGCATTGACGTTCATGAAATAACTCATGTGATAAATTACGATGTGCCGGAAGATCCCGAAGCGTATGTGCACCGCGTGGGCCGCACCGCCCGGATGGGAGCCACCGGCAAAGCGT
>DAHXLH010000225.1:0-13386 GCA_027366115.1 Phycisphaerales bacterium | reverse complement strand
CGAGGTCATGAAATACCAGAGTGCCGGGAGCGAAGATAACCGCCGGCGGTATCAGGCGGGAACCAACGACCATGGGCCGGGGACGATTGTTGATATCGTGCACGAACCGGCTATGGGCCACGGAACGCTGGGTGCCGGCGTGGTGCACCATGTGGCGTACCGCACGCCCGATGATGCCCAGCAGGCGGCGTGGCGTGACAAAATCGCGGCCCATTTTCCGCATGTTTCGCCGGTGATGGATCGGTGTTATTTTCATTCCATTTACTTCCGCGAGCCAGGCGGCGTGCTGTTTGAAATTGCAACCGTGCATCCCGGTTTTACCGCCGATCAGGCACTAGGGGAACTAGGGAAGAAATTGATGCTCCCGCCCTGGCTGGAAGCGCAGCGCGCGGAAATTGAACGAGCGGTGCCGCCGATACAGTTGCCTCGGTGACCGCGCCGCGGGTTGCAGGGGACAGGGGACAGGATTAAATCGTTAGCCAGCCAGCCCGCTGGCCGCGCCGCTGCTAAAGGCAAGCGAAATAGCAGCGCCAGCGCTTCCAAAGCATTCTAAATTCTAACTCCCAACTCCTAACGTCTCCGTGCGCCTCAGGCCACGTGCAACATGCGGCTGACGTCTTCGCCGGCGCGCCATTTTTTGTAGATCATCAGGGATTGTTCAATGACTGGAAACGCGTATTCCGCGGGCAGCACATCATCGACAACCACGCGTTTATTTTCCAGGGATTTGTAATCTTCAAAAAATCGCTTCAGCACGGAAAGTTTATGCGGCGGCAGTTGATGCACGTCGCTGTAGCTGCTGTATTCGGGGTCGTTGACGTGAACGGAAATGACCTTATGGTCAATTTCATTCTGATCTTTCATGGTCATTAAACCAATGGCACGCGCTTCGACGATGGTTAAGGGATAGACCGGTTCGGCTCCCAGCACCAACACGTCCAGCGGATCGCCGTCATCGGCCATGGTCTGAGGTATAAAGCCATAATTGGCGGGATAATAGACTGCCGAGTGCAGCACCCGGTCCAACTTCAGCAGGCCCGTAGTTTTATCCATTTCATATTTATTGGATGCCCCCAGCGGAATTTCAATAATGGCATGAAATACGGAAGGCAACATGCCGCTGCCGGGATCAACATCGTGCCAGGGACTCGCGGAACGGGTTGGTTTGAACGGTGCAATGATTCGACCCATCTATTTACTCCTGATATCCAATGTAACCTCCGTAGTTTATCCGGATTCGGGCCATTAATAAACAGCATCAAAATAATTTCCCACTGCGCGCTAACCTCGAATGCGGCACCACGGGCAGACCCGGCGGCTTGGTATACGATAGATCGGATTTTGGGGAAGTTATCCGGGGGCCGTCCTACGCCACGGCAGCCTTTTCGGAAGCCACCGCTTGATCCAGCACGCGCTGGTAGCCTTCAACCATACGCTGGGCAGAATAGCGCAACGTCACCATGGCCTGGGCCTGCTTCCGGATTTTGTCGGCCAAGGCGCGGTTTTCGATCAGCAGGGCGATCGCATCAGCCAGCGAACCTTTCCGACTCGGATTTATCAGCAACCCCGTTTCCTGATCAGTGACAATTTCCTCAACGGCCGGACTGCGGTAAACCGCTACCGGCGTTCCACACGCCATGGCTTCAATGATATTCATTCCAAAGCCTTCCACCGTTGATGGCATACACAATACACGCAGGGCCTTATACCAGCGGGCCGGCTCGGCGGTGGCTCCGGGAAACGCGACATGGGACGCAATTCCCAGTTGGGCGGCCAGTGCCCGCAGCGGTTTTTCTTCCGACCCATAGCCGATTAAAGCCAGATACAGCTTGCCCCAGCGGCGATAATCACGTAACAGTAGCTCGGCAAATTCCCGCACCAATAAATCCAGCCGCTTTACCGGATCAAACCGGCCGATATAACCGACCGCAACCGCGTCCGCCGGCCACGGGCGTTCCGCGACGGGCATGGGGTCGGCCAGGGCAAATGTGTCATAGTCCAAACCGAAGGGGATGACGTAGCCGTTATTAAAACGGCCAAACCGACTGACGCGATCCAACACCGCCTGCGAAGGGGTAATAATTCCGTGGCACTGCCGGGATATTAACCCTTGCAGCCGCCAGTGCCATCTAGGCTCAGGCTGAATCGTATGGATCGACTGAAAATAAATTCTGGGGCCAGCCAGGGGTGCCGCGATGGCTGCCAGGGCATTGGCGTGCACCAGCACACTGATAACCGCGGCGGGGTTGATGGTTCGCAGGGTTTGCACCCAGCGGTGGACGGCTTGAATGTCATGGGTGCTTTTAGCATTTAATCCGACAACTTCAACGCCTTCATGACGAATCCATCGGGCGACAATGCCCGGCGGCTTGATGCTTACCACCGTGGGATTCCACCGCCCCGCTTCTTTAAGACCGCGAACAATGCGCCGAACAATCAGCGGCATTCCCCCCAGATCCAGATCGGTAATTAAAAATACGACGCGCTGCGCCATGGTACTCCAAAGCTATGAGATTCAGGCCATCTCATACATCTTTATTCCACAGGTTAATAGTTCCACGGATCATCACCCCAGGCTTTACCATTGAGCTTCATCAAACGGACTTACCGGCGCATTACTGCGAGCCCGGGGCAGATGTTTAATTGCATCGGATCCCAGTTTGATTAATTCTTCATGGTCCACACGAATATTTAAACGCCAACCCGCCACGGTTGTCACTTCGGTTCCGCAAAGTTTGACCAACGTGGCATCATCGACATATTCCCCGGTTATACCCGAACGTTTGGCATACGCGGCCTCCAGAACGGTGCGGCGAAAAATCTGCGGCGATTGCAGAAGTTCCAGCCGCTTATCAACCGCGAGTTGGCCAAGTTTGCCCTCCCGGGCGCGCACGGTAGCGCCGCCGATGGGCACAACGGCGGCAGCCGCCCCGGTTTTAGCCAGGGCTTCCTCCAACGCATCTAAAACCGTATAGGGTACAGCCGGACAGCAGGCATCATGAACGAGCACGGTATCGATCTCGGGTTTCAATTTTTCCAAACCGCGCTGTACCGCACCAAACCAATCCGGTCCCCCCGCCGCTGCGCCGACGCCCTGAAACGCCAGATGCGCACCATATTTTTCCTGAATACGGGATAAATCGTCGGGCAGCACGCACAAAATTCGCTGCTGGACCGCATCGCGGTTGGCATATAACTCAATACTGCGCATGAATATTTCACGGCTGTCGATTTTCGAGAACGGCTTGCCTGAACCTTTGGCCGCCCAGACGGGCGGGGCCATTATAAATAAGACGCCAATGGGCATTACCTGAACTCCTGTATCCCAAACATCACGACTTAATATTAGAGTTTTTTCAGGCGGATAGCCAGCCATTTTTCAGACAATTGCCGAAAATGTACGGGCTTTTTGCAGGGAATGCCGCCTTATTTTTTCCAGTGCGTCCAGGTCCATTGACCGGTTGCCGGATCATATTGCTGCACCCACGCGCCCACCGGAACAAACTTCAACCTGATCTTGAAGTAAATTAAGCCGATGGTTGCGATGGGCTGCCTGGTTTGCGCCGCCCGCAGTTCGTATAGTCGCTTTCGCCATCGGTTATCGTGAGCCACAAACGCCTGCTGCGTATTGGTAAGTGTTGCCCGCGCCTGCATATATCCGGTATGGGCCTCCCCCACCAGATGAGCAGCCAAAAGCTTGTGATTTGTTGGAAAATCCGCTCGCAGGTGTTGCAGGATATCCGCGGGACTTTGCGCGGTTGTTGCGTCCGCGAAAATAATTCGTGCCGCGGTTCCAGCCGGAAGGAGATACAAACTGGGCCGGACGGAGCTTTTTGTCGCGGCCTTACCAGGCGCGGCGGGTGCGGTGGCAGGGGATCCTGATTTTTCGTGACCCGAATCGCCGGCAATAAAGTCCATGTCACTGCTTGCGTCCTGCACCACCAAGGTTAATTTACCGTTAAGATTGACATTGACCTCCAACGGTTTGGGCTGGCTGATGACAACATCACTATGGGTTTGCAGACAGCCGCCAAGCCCTATGAGACTGGCCATCGCCGCAATATATAGAAAAAATCGTATCGGATTCATGGGGTATCTCCTTACCATCATCTACCGGCACGTGCCGAGGATTTTAATATGTTAGCATGATTCCGCTCAAGAGTCTGTCAGGAAAGCGTGTCCCCGGGGCGACGCGGGTAACCCGGCCGCGACCTGAACCGTGGCGCTGTGGCACCCCACGCCACGGCGATGCAAAAAGATTATCGCGTTTTTGCCGCTGGGGAAAATCGCTGGATAATCGCAATGAGCCTTTGAGCCGTCAGATGCTCCACTGGAATTATCAGATGCACAGTCTTGAGATCCCGTGCGCGGAAAATCATGGTTTTCCCATCAATGACAACTTTTCGGGCCTTGAGATGCATGGGGTTGCCCGGGCCGCGGACAAAATCCATCATGAATGTCATGCCTGATTTAGTCATCCGCACGTTCACATGCTCTCTGGTAAATGGATAATCATGAAGATCATCGGCCATAGCCGCCGCCATCGCTTGACCGTAGCTACCCGCCAAAACGCTTCGCAGCAGAGGGATCTGATGCAATTGTAAAAATCCCCCTGCTTTTCCAACAAGTTGAATTTCGCCGGTAATCACGCCATCGGCACCGAAGGTCAAGGTGGCACGGATATTCCCCCGCCCCACAATGTTCACTCGCCCCGGCACCATGAGTGCGAATAATTGTTGCTGTTGCACGCTGGGAATCGCTATAACCCCGGTGCCACTGCGTGTGGTGGTGTTATACGTGCCGGAAGCTGTAACCCGAGAGTTCTTCCACAGCGCTGTGTTCAGCGAAAAGGCCAGAGTCTTATGCAACAATGAAAAGGTTGCTTTTCCATGGGTAATGTTAGACGATTTGATTCTCAATGATCCAAACGCCGCTTCCCCCTGTTTAATGTGGATATGGGCCAATCCGTCGGAGTCGTGCCAAAAATCCAGGTGTCCCGTCGCGATGATATCTTTGGCGGAAAGCGTGCTGGAATTGCCGGCCGGCCACGCCAAGTTGGAAGCAGCAATGTGAAAGTTCCCCAACGCTGACAAAATGAATTCTTTTCCGCGGGTGTGAACGGTGCCGGTAAAGCGGAGGCTCCCGCCTGTGAGACTTATTGGTTTGCCGGCAATTATCAGAGGTCCGGTGGGCTGCGCCGTCCGTGCGGGTGGCGCAGGGGCTGATTCAACCGCTACCGGAACCGGAATCATCCATGACGCAGCTACCAGTACCCCGATGAGCCTTCCGCAGGACAAAGAGAATCGTTTCAGGCGTCCGCATTGCTGGATCAACATTCTTGAGATAATACCGCAATGTCCGGGAGATGCGGATCATGGCGTGAAAATGCGATGAGATTCTCCGGCGGCCTCGCGAGGAACTTTACCTCCTGGATAGGGTATCCCAAGCGGAACTGTAGCAATACATCCAGATTGTCGATCACGGCATCGCGAGCAGCGAGATCGATTAACCCTGTAGTTAGCCTCGGGTGAATGTGACTGGCCGAAGGGCCGCAATAGGTTACCAAAATCCTAACTTCTCGGTGCGCGGCCTTGACTTGGCGGTTGCGGGGTTTATCATCATTGATATGAAATTTTCCTGGATCAGCTATCGTTTGGTTTTACCCGTTTGTCTGGCAGTGTGTCTGGCGGCTCCGGCGGTCAGCAGCGCCCAGGTGGCGCGCAAAGATATCAGCTCAGCCATTCCGCTGATGACCACTAAACGCAGTGACATTCCGGTTTATCTCATTGCGTTTATTGCCTTTGCCGGCGTAGTGGCGGTCGCCATGCGGAGCGCCAATCGCGGCAAACGTCGCGGCGGGCGGGACGCCTGAGAGTCGGGAAGATACAGCAAAGTGCTTGTAAAAAAAAGTTCAGTTCCTTAACAGGAGAAATACCATGAACGGAAAAAAACTCCTCATCATCGGCCTGCTGGGCGTGAATGCTGTGCTGGCTGTCGGCGTGTTAGCCCGCGTGGGATGGTCGTCGGCAACGGCACGCGCGCAGGTAGCCCAAGGTGGCCATTATCTGACGGTCTCAGGGGGTGATCAGATGAATGGAATTGTGTATGTCTACAATCAGGACAGCGGCATTCTTACCGCCAAAATTACACCAGCAAATAACCTCGCAGGGACCCACTGGCTGGCCCCCTACAACGTAAGCGCGGATATTAAACGCGCGCGACTGCGAATGCGCTAAGGCTGGGAAACACATTTTGCGATTTCCCGGGTCGGACAACATTTTGTAAGAACATAAAATTTGCGGAGTAATATTATGAAATCTCAACATGCTATCATCGGTCTGCTGACCGTTACCGCCCTGCTGCTGGCCGCCTTACTGGCTTTTCATCCCGGAAATTCCAATACGGCCCGGGCCGATGTTCTGGAAACCGGCGGCGGCATGAGCCTTCTGACTTCCTCCACCGGATTTGGTTCTGTAGACCTGCTGAACATTGTGGACAGCCACGACGGCATCCTGCTGGTCTATACGCCCAACGGCAATCAGTTGCGTCTGGTCGGTGCGTACAATCTCAATCAGCTGATGCGAGCCCCGTCGCTACGGTAAATCCATATTAAAAGGACACTATTTTGCTGGACAATATTGCCAAGCTCGCCCGAAATGTTCTTAATGGTCATCTGATTTCCCGCTCTGAAGCCCGGGAACTTGTGACCATAACCGGCGAAGATATTTACGATCTGTTTTACTGGGCCAACAAAATCCGTATCCGGTTCAAAGGCCCTGATGTTCGATTTTGCGCCATCGTCGCCGCGAAAGTGGGCGGGTGCTCGGAAGATTGTAAATTTTGTGCTCAATCATCGCACTATCAAACGGTTGTCGAAGGGCAAAGCAAACTCACGGATCAACAGGTATTGGATTGCGCTGCACATGCCGGCGATGTCGGGGCGGATAGCTTTGGCATAGTCAACAGCGGCCGCGGCCCCACCCGATCGGAACTGGAGAACTGGCTTGGCCCCCTGCTGCGGGAAATTGCCAAATCCGGAAAAACCCGCGCCTGCGCCACGCTGGGTGCCCTGACGCCGGAGACTGCGGACTTCCTCCATGCCAACGGCGTGCGGCGAATTAACCATAATCTGGAAACCAGTGAACGCTTTTATCCGGAAATTGTATCCACCCATCCTTATTCTGAACGCCTGCGCACGTTACACGCGGCGAAGGCGGCGGGATTATCGTTATGTTCAGGCGGGATATTCGGCATGGGTGAACAATGGGATGACCGCTTGGATATGGTCTTTACGCTACGGGATATTGGCGTGGATGTCATGCCGGTGAATTTCCTCAATGCCATTGCCGGAACGCCCTTGGCGGGTCAGGCCAAATTAGCGCCCATGGAATGCCTGAAAATTGTCAGCATCTGCCGCTTTATTTATCCAACCGTCGAATTAAAAGTCGCCGGCGGTCGCGAAGTGTGCCTGCGTGATCTGCAAAGCTGGATATTTTTCGCCGGTGCCGACAGCACCATGATCGGCAATTATCTCACCACCTATGGCCGCAGTCCGGAAATGGACCATCAGATGGTGCACGACCTGGGCCTGAAGTGGCGCAATTATGAACATGGGCCGGTGGAACCCAGTAGCCCGGAACCAAAAATTTCACGGGTAAGTCGGACGGGGCGCTATAACATTCCCATTATGTACGAAGGTGATGTGGAACTGGATTCCCAAGCCGCGGCGACTGCTCTGAAATAATGTCGCACCCGAGGCAAAGCCATGGCGCTGTAATCGCGGGCCGTCATGGCCATCCCGCTGAATAGGAACTCGTTGCCAAACACATAGCCACCAGTTACGCCGGTGGTGGAACACCGGTTGGGCGCACCGCCCGCTGTTTCTGATTTTTTCTGATAAGGGTTTTCCATGCCACTGGTGCGAGACAATATTATTCAAATGGCAGGGTACGTTCCAGGGGAACAACCGGGCGATATTTCCGTTATAAAACTCAACACCAATGAAAACCCTTACCCCCCGTCGCCACGCGTTCTGGAAGCGGTGCGGCAGATAACCGCCGAACAACTCCGACGGTATCCCAGCCCGGATGCCCGAATGTTTCGCGAAGCCGCTGCGAAAGTCCATGGCATTTCTCCGGACATGATTTTATGCACCAACGGCGGTGATGAATTGCTGTCATTGGTGTTCCGCGCCTGCGTGAGCAATGACGATCCAGTAGCGTTTTTAGATCCCAGCTATTCGCTGTATCCAGTATTGGCCGCCATGCAGGATGCCGGAAAAATTATTCTCCCCTACCGCATTAACGGCACGCAGTGGGAATTTCCGCCGGAGATTTTTAAGCTCAACGCCAAACTGCTGTTAATTGTTAATCCTAATGCTCCCTCCGGCACCCTGGCTGATCTGCCCACGCTGGAGCGCATTATCCGGGGCTTTCCCGGCGTGGTGCTGGTCGATGAAGCCTATGTCGATTTTGCCCCCGCCAGTGCCCTGCCGCTGGTTCGGGACCATGACAACGTCGTTCTTTTACGCAGTATGTCCAAGGGCTATGGCTTGGCGGGAATGCGGTTTGGTTATGGCATTGCGCAGCCGTCGCTTCTGGCGGAACTACATAAGGTCCGCGACAGTTATCCCTGTGATGCGGTGGCCATTGCCGCCGCAACCGCCGCCATAATGGATCAGGCGTATGCGGCGGGAACATGGGAAGAAATAAAACATCAGCGGGCGCACGTCTCCGCCGCTCTGCGATCCATGGGCTTTACCTTGCCGGAGAGTTCCAGCAACTTTGTTCTGGCCCAAGTGCCCGCGCATGTCCAAGCGGGCGATTTATACCAGCGGCTGAAAGCGGCCAACATTCTGGTGCGCTACTTCAATCTTCCGGGTTTAACGGATAAACTGCGCATTACGGTTGGCACCGCCGAACAGAACGCTGCGTTATTAACGGCCCTGAAAACCTTGACCGCGGCACATTAAGGCTATCGCAAACCGCGAAATGGTTTGGGATAGGCTGCTACCGACGGGCGAACATTGGAGTTAAAGTTATGCCACACGATATGCCAAAAGAAACCAGCACATCTGCGCGCACGCGCCAACTCAGCCGCAAGACGCGTGAAACGCAGATCAGCGTTTCCGTGAATCTCGATGGCTGCGGCGAGGCTACGGTTTCCACGGGCGTGGGCTTTTTTGATCACATGCTGGATCATCTGGCCCGGCACGGCATGTTGGACCTTGCCGTGAAGGCCACAGGTGATCTGCACATTGATGCGCATCATACGGTGGAAGATGTATCGCTGGTATTAGGCTCGGCCATTCAGCAGGCGCTGGGCGATAAGCGCGGCATATACCGCTACGGCTGGGCCAGCGTGCCGATGGAAGATACGCTGGCCAATGTGGCGCTGGATTTATCAGGGCGTCCCGCTTTTGTTTTTAATGCGCGCTTTCCTACACCGAAAATTGGTGAATTTGATGTGGAACTTGTACATGAATCACTGCGCTCCATGGCCAATACGGCCGGCATGAATTTACACGTCAACGTACCGTATGGTACCAACAGCCACCATATTGCCGAGGCCATTTTTAAGGCGCTGGCCAAATCCCTGCGGCAAGCGGTCGCGGTTGATCCGCGGTCGCATGAGATTCCCAGCACCAAAGGCGTGTTATAAAAAAAATCACCGTCCCGTTATAGCGGGACGGTGATGGGTCAACACTTATTGAATGCAACATTGTAAGCGGCGATCTCTTGGAGCACGGCGTGTGCAATACGGTGGCAAGGCCATGTCAATAGACCAACCACTGGATTAACAATCCCAGTGCCCTTCGCAAATCGCGTCACAACTTCATTCGCCGACGAATCGCCAGCCCGCCCACAACCACCAAGCCGCCAACAAGCGACAGCGGCCCGGAGCCGGGAAGGGTGACGGCGGAGGCGGTACCACCGAGAATTGAGACCGTACCGCCAGCGGGGTCCGTGGCGGTTCCGAAGGTGTTCCCCTCATTAGCGTTTGCGGAATAATTAAAGGTGAAGTTAGCGGTGTATGTTAATGAGTAGCCGGTTCCCGGTAAGTCTGTCACGCCGGTATTGGAACCGGAACTCGGTGCGAGCGTGCCGCCGCCCACCCCCGCCGACGGATAAGGCCCGCCAGTATTATCGCCCGACCGGTCAAATGCCGCATCCGACGCCGCCGCATAGCCCGCTTGGGACATCGTAACGTAAGAGCCGGGGCCCGTGTAACCGCCGCCGCCCGTCGAGGTTAGCGTATTCGGGTTGGTGCTTAAATAAGTGAAGCCCGTGCCCGTGGCAAGAAAACTGGCGGAGGTGATGGCAGATCCGGTGTAATTTAAATCCTGCACGGAGAAACCCAGTGCCCCGGGGCCAAGCACCGAGACCTGCAGGGATGACCAAGTGAATATCGGGGTATTGGACGTATTTGTGCTCTGCAAGCCCACAAGATAGCCGCCGGCGCTGCCATTGTTTTTGTACAGGCCGGCAGCACTGTAGTCGCCTGAGCTGACCGTCAGATACGCGCCTAGTGGGTCCGATATTTCGACGCCGGTCTGAATGCTCGCACTCGCGACGTGTGCCGCGAGTAACCCGGCCGATAGTGCGGCCCCGATACCCAGGACTTTTCCTGTCTGCATGAAGTGACTCCCTAAAAGGAACAACGGGCCTATGAACATCCCGCGCGGGACATTCTCCATGGCCACGAAGTTGTTATCGGCTCCGGTCTACGTGTTCCTATAATGATTTTCGCACTTTCATTCATATTTGTCAAAATTCTCACAAATCCCACTCACAAATCCCCCCCTGCCACCGAAGCATTTCACCCCGATCATCCGTTAGCTCAATGCGGCAGCGTTGAATTGTTCGTGGAATGTGATTCAAATATAGGATTCAGCCTGCCCCGTCGCGATTGGCACAGCCCGTGACGAGTCGGCATGGCGCTTTTTCCATGACCACGTTCCGCATCAAACCATGACGCTCCCGCGTCAGGCTACGGCTGTATCACATGCGGGGCGTCAGAGGGTGCTTTGCCAACGCTGCGTTACGGTTTTTTTCCGCGCTGCGCGCCGGCGCGTCCCAACCCAAACGTCCGAAACATCGCCCGTGGCCATTGCCGAATGTTATGCCAGCGGGACTCAAACCAGAGCCGATGCTGAATATGCCGCAGTTGTGCGTCATCGGGAGCAATATCCAAGCCTTCCCGCACCCAATAACCGGCACGGGCAAAATCATGTTTGGACATATACGCCAGCGCCAGGTTGAACATCGCGGAACTGTGCTTAGGCTGAATTTTTAACGCCAGCTTGCATTGTTCAATACCTTCATCCAGGCGATGGGCCATCAGCATGGCGACCGCCAGGCCATGCCGGGCATCCGCATGGTTGGGCGTCTGCGTCAGGAGCCGTCGCATGGCGGCCTGCGCGGAATCATATTGATTCATATCAATAAATAAATTCCCTAATTCCAGCAGCGTCGTATCGTCCGATTCCTTCTGCGCCAGTTCGCAGTTGGCATGATAGAGAGCCTCGGCCTGATGTTTCTGCCGATGATGCACCAGCGCCATCTGCAAATGCACCCCGATAAATTGCGGATCATGGCGCAGAACAAATTTATACCGTTCCAACGCCAGCCGCCAATCATCGGCCTTTTGCGCTAAAACGCCCAACTGATAATGGGCGGTGCAATCATCAGGCTCCAGATCCAGCACTTGCCGAAATTTTTCAGACGCGGGGCCATCCTGGCCCATTTCCATCAGCAGTTCACCCAGATCCAGCAGCGTATCGAGATTGCCCGGGTCGGATCGCAATTCCTCAATTAAATGTACGCGAGCCTCCGGCAGCCGCCCCTTGGCCCAGAATACATCGGCAATGCGGGCATGCACCTGTGGATAATCAGATTCAAGTTCCAGCACCTGCTGCCAGCACCACAGCGCCCGGTCGTAGCGTCCGCGATTAAATAGGGCCATGCCCATGTTATATAGACACAGCGGGCACTTTTCGCGGTATTGCCGGGCCAGGTAAAACATTTCCTCGGCACGGTCAAAATCTCCCATTTCACTGTAGGCGGCAATGCGGTTGCAATAGCACGCCTCCACCGAGGAATCAATGCGTTCCACCCGTTCAAAAAATTCTATCGCATGCTGAAATTTTCCCACGCGCGTGCAATCGGTGCCGGCTGCTGTCAAAGATTCAATATCATGGGGATCCAGGCGCACGGCCTGCTGAAAAGCCTTCAGGGCCTCATCGTAACGATCCATCATGTCCAGCGTTAAACCGAGGTTGAAATACCAGGCACCGTTATGCGGGTTGATTTCAATGGCCCGACGAAGTTCAGAAAGAGCCTCCTCCCAACGTCCCCGCTCATAGAGTTCGTGAGCACGCTCAACGCGTTGCTCCGCTTCCTGCCAGTCGCTCATGCTGCGTGCCGCTCCATACAAACCAACTGATATGCTAACAAAGCAGTCCCGTGAATCCAAGCATCAACATGAAATTCCGTGAGTTTTCCATTTTTTGCGGCCCTGTTGAATCAGTTACGAACCACTGTTCTGCCTGCCACCTGAAAGCCACAGTCTTGCAACGCACGTGCTACAGCGTCCGCGGCGGAGACGTCTACTTCCAGGGAAAAATCGGTCAGGCTCATGGCGGTGGCGGGGACATAGGCAGTGCAGGGAATAATCTCACACTTATTTTGAATTTTCAGCCCCTTATGGCCGATACCGGGAATTTGATTCAGCGCCAATCGCAGGTTCGCCAGCGACTCGGTATCGAAAGTTCCGGAGCGTATGGAGAAATTGACACGCCGGGGGCTGGCGAGAAATAAGGCCAGTTTTTCCGATACCAGACGCTCTCGAGGCATATCCGGCGAAATTTCCTCCTGCGAAAAATGCTGATGAACATGCGACCACGCATCATGCAGGCATAAATGATATAAATTTCTCCCATCAGTCAGTTCGCGCACATCCCACACCGCGACAGCTTGGTCGGAAAGCGGCTCCACAGCACTGCGCAGGATCGGGTCCAGCAGATCAACAAAAGTGCCGGCCCCCGCGGTGGCCACCAGCCGACTGGTTCGGAATATCTGCATCGCACGCTCCAACAACCATTACGCTCGGTGTATATGATGCCACAAAATGCCCTTGCAAGCCAAGCCATCCCATCCGAAAATTTTGCAAAAACATGGATCAGGCACGAACGGGACTTGCCACACGGATGACGCCGGGGAGTTTTCTGCGTCAAGTTTTCGCAGACATCTTTTCGATTTCCGTCTGCAACTGGGCCTGCCCGATGGAGACGAAGGTAAACGCTTTGCCGGTGGCTCCCATCCGGGCGGTGCGGCCCACGCGGTGCACATACGCTTCGGGATCTTCCGGCACATCGTAATTTATCAC
>DAHXLH010000217.1:0-10780 GCA_027366115.1 Phycisphaerales bacterium | reverse complement strand
TCCTCGCCGGCTTCCACCATGCGTTCAATTAACCGTTCACGCAGATGCGCGGTGATTTCAGGCATGGATTGACGATGGCCGACGAAATTCAATAATATCTTGTCGTCCGGCCAGCGAGCATCCACGCGGCCGATCATATTGACCAATTGGTGAGGATCGGCCCGGTTATTGTAAAGCTGGTAATCCTGATAATGCACGCTGCCGGGATCGCCTACCGGATTGGCCTGGGGTGCCAAGGCCACGTAAGTCCATTCCGGCGTGCGCAAGGCCCGCGCAACTTCCGACTCACTGATTTGCACCAATACTTCATTGCGCCATTGTCCGCGGGCGGCTTCATCGTGCAGAAGAGAGATAAAGCTTCGCCCCTGCATGCAGGATGGCGCCTTCACACCCACCATGTCCAGTATGGATGGCGCGACATCAATCATGCTCACCAGTTCCGTAACAGTCTGCCGATTGTTGAATCCCGGCCCCTGAATCATCAGGGGAACATGAATGGAGCTTTCATGCGGGCTGCGTTTGTATTCCTGATTTCGGGTACGAAAATGGCAGCCGTGATCGCTCAAAAAGATCACGATGGTATTGTCTTCCAGATCCTGTTCCTTGAGGGTTTTTAAAATTCGGCCCAGCGAATCATCAATGGCTTTAATATCACCATAATAGTTGTTCATCTCATATTGCCAATCACCGGGGAAAAATCGCAGATCTTCCGGCACAAAACAACTGCGGAAAAGCTTCTCATAGCCGTGTGGCGGAACAAAACCAAAGACATCCCCGTGCTCGCAGGCCCCATTCTGCTGATGCGGCTCCAGTTGCGATAACACCATCAGAAACGGTTTATCGTGCTTTTTTCGCAGGAATTTTTCCGCTTCACCGGTAAGAAAATCTACACGATAAACATCTTTGCCGTAATATACGGGGCGGCCATCGTTATCCCAGAAATGACTGTCATAGGGCTGCGTACTGATTTCCGGACAATTGGCCGCCAGCCATTGGCCGGTAAAGCCGCCGCGATATTCCGGCGGCACCGGTCCACATTCCGCCAAGTTCCACCCCGGTGCCAAATGCCATTTACCAAAATAGTTGGCGCTGTAACCAGCCGGTGTAAGTTGGGTCGCGATGGTGCGGGCGTCACGGTGTAATCCCGGGCCATTTTTCCACACGCCCGTGGTTGTGGCGTATTGCCCGGTCATCCAGCACGAACGTGAGGGAGCGCACAGAGGCTGGTTGGTGATGAAGTTCTTAAAGACGGTGCCGCGGCGATACATGGCGTCCAAATTAGGAGTAAGCCCTTCCATGGGATTGTGGCCAGCGGCACAAATGCAGTCCCACCGGAACTGGTCGGAATGAAACAGGATGATATTGGGTTTTCCGGCAGGTCTGCCGGGCAACGGTAGCGCATCGGGTGCCCCCCGCGTTGCCGCAACGCTTAGAGTTGGCACCGTCGCCGCCAACACCGAAGTCATTAAAAAATCCCGCCGCGTACCGCCGCGTACCGGTTCATCCTGCGGCAGTTGGGACGCGGTAATTGTGGAATCATCTTGGCGCTTTACGCTTTCCATCATCCTATCCTAATCATTAAGTCATTTCTTACATGTTCCTTTTGCCGTGCGCGGGAACAGCGACTTGCCACGCGACAAAATCACTATGTTCCCAGTATATCCATCATCCGAGTTTTGGCCTATCCGCATCTTGGCGGGCACAGCGATCTCAATGGGCCCTGTCGGCTTTGTGACGGACCTTACGCTGTGTTTTGGGAAGCTATTGGGATCGGGTTCTTAGTCCTTCATCCGTTTGGCTTGCTCGGCGGCTTCTTCCACGGTGCCGACATACATGAAGGCACCTTCGGGCAGGTGGTCCCATTTGCCTTCGGCGATTTCGCGGCAACTGCGGATGGTATCTACGAGTTTCACATTTGATCCGCTCTTGCCGGTGAATACTTCCGCCACAAAGAACGGCTGGGAGAAGAATCGCTCCAACCGCCGGGCGCGGCTCACGGTGAGCTTATCTTCTTCGCTTAATTCATCCACCCCGAGAATGGCGATAATATCCTGCAAATCTTTGTGCCGTTGAAGCGTCCGCTTGACCATTTGGGCTACGGTATAATGCTCTTCACCCAGGTAATTTACATCCATGATTCGGCTGTTGCTTTCCAACGGATCCACCGCCGGATAAATACCCTTTTCCGCGATGCTGCGGCTTAATACCGTAAATGCGTCCAAGTGCGTAAATGCTGTCGCCGGAGCGGGGTCGGTCAAGTCATCGGCGGGCACATAAATAGCCTGCACCGACGTTACGGCCCCTTTGGTCGTGGAGGTAATGCGTTCCTGCAATTCACCCATTTCCGTGCCCAAGGTTGGCTGGTAGCCTACCGCCGAAGGCATGCGGCCCAACAGGGCTGAAACTTCAGCACCGGCCTGGGTGAAACGGAAAATATTATCGATAAAAAGAAGCACGTCCGCGCCGGTTTCATCACGGAAATATTCCGCCATGGTTAAAGCGGACATCGCCACGCGTAAACGTGCGCCGGGCGGTTCATTCATCTGACCGAACACCATGACGGTCTGATCAATAACGCTCTTACCAGTATCGCCAATTTTAGCTTCCTGCATTTCCAACCACAGATCATTTCCCTCACGCGTTCTTTCACCCACGCCGGCAAAGCATGAATAACCGCTTTGGAAACGGGCCAGCCGAGCAATAAGCTCTTGAATAATAACGGTTTTTCCTACGCCCGCCCCGCCGAACAAGCCGGTCTTTCCGCCGCGGACATACGGCGCCAGCAAGTCAATAACCTTGATGCCGGTTTCAAAAATTTTAGTTTTCGGTTCCAGATCCTTAAATTCCGGTGCCGCCTGGTGAATGGAGCGACGGCTCTTGGTAACTACCGGGCCTTTTTTATCAATGGGTTCGCCCAGAAGATTAAATACGCGGCCCAAGGTTTCGGTCCCTACGGGCACGGTCACCGGCGAACCGGTGTCCACGACCTTCATGCCGCGGACCAGGCCATCGGTAGAACCTAATGCCACTGCCCGCACCCGGCCTCCGCCGAGCAACTGCTGCACTTCACCGGTCAGGCGCATCGAGACACCTTTGCCTGATCCAGCGTCATGATCTACGCGAATGGCATTAAAAATTGAGGGCAACTGATCTTCGGGAAAAATCGCGTCAAATGTCGATCCGATTACTTGTGAAATTACGCCTGTTCCGGCCATGATTAACTCCAACTATTTCTACTTTTGCTTGTTTGCGTTAACTTCGATTTCCAATAAATGGGCCGGGGTACATACCACGGTCCCCGACTTTTACACGGGCTACTTTAATGCTTCAACCCCACCCATAAGTTCTGACAATTCACTGGTAATTTGCGATTGCCGCGCCCGATTATATTCGCGTGTCAAGTGTTTGATCATACTGTCCGCATTTTCCGTGGCCGCCGACATCGCCATCATCCGGGCGATTTGCTCAGAAACGGATGCATCCACAAAGGCCTGAAACGTAGTTGCTCGCACCATCGTCGGCACCAGACTTACCAGCAACTCACCGGCGTCCGGTGAATATTCACTACATGCATCAAGCCGACTGGGCCGCGATTTCCCCTGGGCCGAGTCTTCGATTTCCAGCGCTTGCACCGGCAGCACATCCACAGCGGTGGCTTTCTGCTGGCCGACGCTGATAAATCGCATATAGACAATTTTAATCGCATCCACCGTCTGGCTGGCAAAATCATCCATCAGCGCTTGTGAAACCGGCAGCACTTCCTCAAACGTGGCATTATCGCTGATGCCGGTATAGGCGGCCTTGACCTCGCGCCGGGCAAAGCGGAAATAAGCCGCACCTTTTCGCCCAGCCACGTGAATATCCACCTGTTGCCCCGCCTCTTCCAACTGCCGGATATTTTGCATCGCCACGCGGAGGATTTGACTGTTGTACCCGCCCGCCAAACCGCGGTTACTGGTAACCACCAGAACGGCGGTTCTGCGGCAAGGAGTGCGGCTGGCCAGCAATGGGTGCCGCTGAAGTTCTGCTGAACCCTGCGCCCCCAGCAGGGTATCCTTGACAATAGCGTCAAGCTTATCGAGATAGGGGCGGGTGCCTTTAGCGCGTTTCAAGGCGCGCTGAAAACGTGCGGTGGCCACCATCTGCATCACGCGTGTGATTTTGTAGATGTTGCGAACCGCTTTGCGTCGCTTGGTTATTTCTCTGGCCTTCGCCATTACAGCACTCTGCCTGTCTTATTCAATACTTGACTTATCGTTTCGGAGCCGCAGCTTCCCGTTGCTGCGGGGCCTGACCAGTTCCCGCGCCCGATATGCTGGGAAGACCTTCAATTTTCTTGCGGGTCAATGGAGAAACATTGGAGAAATTTTTGATGACTTCCACAACTTTGGCTTCCAGTTCAGGCGTCAATTCGCGTTGCTGCGATAATTCAGTACGAACCGCCGCCCCGGAGGCATTCCAGAAATCAAGAAAATCTCGCTCCCAGTGCCCAATATCTTTCAACGCCACATTATCCAGAAACCCCTGAGTGGCAGCGTAAATCACCACGATCTGATCGATGACATCCATGGGCTGATATTGCGGCTGCTTAAGGATTTCCACCATGCGGGCACCGCGATCCAACTGCTTCTGGGTTGCCGCGTCAAGATCTGTACCAATCTGAGTAAAGGCTTCCAAAGCACGATACGCCGCGAGATCCAACCGCAAGGATGCCGCCACTTTCTTATGCTTCATGGCCTTAATCTGGGCAGCTCCGCCGACGCGGCTTACCGAAATACCCACGTTAATGGCCGGACGCACGCCTGCAAAAAACAAATCCGGTTCCAGATAGATCTGGCCGTCGGTGATGCTGATTACATTGGTGGGGATATAGGCGGACACTTCGCCTTCCTGCGTTTCAATAACCGGTAAGGCGGTCAAAGAGCCGCCACCGTTTTCCTTGGAAAGTTTGCACGCGCGTTCCAGCAATCGGCTGTGGAGATAAAACACATCGCCGGGATACGCCTCACGTCCGGGCGGCCGCCGCAACAGCAGCGACAACTGCCGATAGGCCTGCGCCTGTTTGGAAAGATCATCATAAACGCACAGGGTTGCTTTACCCTGCCACATGAAGTGCTCAGCCATCGCACAGCCGGCATAGGGTGCAATATATTGCAGCGGTGCGGAATCCGAGGCCCCCGCCACAACCACGATGGTGTAGTCCATCGCGCCGTTGCGCTTCAACACGTCCACAACGCCCGCCACGGTTGATTCCTTACCACCAATAGCCACGTACACGCAAATAACTTCATCGGGCGTGCCGGCAAATTTCTTCTGATTGATGATGGCGTCAATGGCGATGGCGGTTTTACCCGTTTTACGGTCACCAATAATCAATTCACGCTGACCCCGGCCAATGGGAATCATCGAGTCAATAGCTTTAATACCGGTTTGCAGCGGCTCTTTCACCGGCTGGCGGTCGGCAATTCCAGGGGCGATCACATCCACCTTGCGGCGATCCGAGGTCTGAATGGGTGAGCCGCCGTCAATGGGCTGCCCAAGGGCATTGACCACACGGCCCAGAAGTTCCCGCCCTACGGGCACGGAAAGCAGTTCCCCGGTGGATTTGACCACATCGCCTTCTTTAATGTGCGAGCAGTCACCGAAGATAACCGCACCGACGGTCTCTTCCTCCAAGTTAAATACCTGGCCATACATATCGTTGCCAAAATCGAGCATCTCTCCGGCCATGGCATTGGACAGGCCATAGATCCGCGCGATACCGTCGCCGACTTCAATGACTTTACCAACCTGACTTACGTCAAGCCGATCTTCAAAACCGGCAATTTCTTTTTCCAGTACCGATGCTATTTCGTCAACTCTGAATTTCATATTATCACCCTGACGTTACGTCGCCTTATTCTTCGATTTTTTTCAACATTCCAATGGTACTGATCCGGCGTCCGGATCAGCGCCTCAAGCCTGGGCAGCCCGGGCTTGGTTAAGTCCGGCCAGCATGCCGCTGTGCAACTGGGACTTCATGGCCCGTAAGCGTCGCTTTACAGACCCATCAATAAACATATCTCCAATTTTTAATTGTACGCCCCCCAGCAGAGACGCATCCACCGAGGCGGTTAAATCAATCTGTCGGCCAAGGCTCCGCCCGGCCGCCTCCGCGATGCGCTGCTTTTCCTCTTCAGGCAGCATGTGCGCCGAAACGATCTCAATACTTAAGCGGTTGTTGCGGTCGCGCTGCACCACTTCAAATGCGGCGGTAAATTCCCGCAACATATCCAACCGATCCCGCCGGGCCATGGCATGCAGAACGGAAAGCGTCAAAGCATTGACCGAACCGGTTATCGCCTGTTCAACAAGTTTTAATTTCTCAGCGGTATTCAACGTCGCGGCCTTTAGGAAATTGTCGAGCCGCGGAGCTGCGGCCAGCAAAGCTCCGATGGACTCAATATCCGCCGTCACATCCGCCATTTGACCGGCCCGCTGCGCAGAGTCATAAAGCGCGGTAGCGTATACCCGCCCAATGGCCATGTATTGCGATTCTTTTTGTTGCATACCAGTCTACCCAACTGATCCACAGCCATTCTGTTGGATCGTTAATTCATTGTGCCGGCCAACTGGGCCAGCGATTCGTCCAGGAGTTTTCGCTGATCATTGGCGTTGATTTCACGGCCGATGATTCGCGATGCGATTTCTACGCTAATATCCGCTGTCCGATTGGCAATATCAGATAAAGCCTGCTGTTTGGCGGCCTCTATATCGCGTAAAGCCTGATCTTTCAGCGCTCGTGATTCCGATTCGGCGCGCTGACGGATTAAATCCGCAGCCTTGGCGGCATCCGCCTTGGCCTGCTGGAGTTGTTGCGACGCCTGGCGTTGCACTTCCGCGATTTTTTCTTCCAACTGCTTGCGCGTCTGTTCCACTTGTGCTTGAGCATCCGCGGCGGCTTGAATACTGTCACGAATGGCGTCTTCCCGGCTTTTTAAGCCATCAATGAGCGGACGCCAGGCATATTTGCCCAGCACCACCAGCAGCACCACAAATATCAGCAAGGTTATCAGTGCCATACCGGCATTAATTGACATGAGTGATGCACCGGCGTTCCCGCCACCACCACCCGATGTCGCCGCGTTTGCCATACCGGTTGACCCGCTGATAACCGTTATGGCAATAACCGCCAACCACCGCATCGAGATGCGGGTATCGGTTATTGGCGCTTTACCAGATTTGCTTTCAACGCATTTCATGAACATTCACCTTCAATCCAGCTTGCAATACCGATACATCGGCATCGCACGTAATCTGATAGCGACGAATAATATTCGCCGCCCATCAGGCTACTATTCTGGAAGTTTATTAAAGACCACCGTTCCGAATCAGAACGATCATCACCAGCACCAGCAGAAGGAACGTAAAGCCTTCAATAATGGCTGCCGCCAGAAAGAACTGCGTCCGGATCGTATTGATCAGCTCAGGCTGACGGGCGGTGGCTTCGCACATGCTGCCGCCGATGGCACCTACGCCCGCGCCCGCGCCGCCTACACCGGCTCCGCCGCCGATTAACGCACCGGCAATTTCAATGGCCTGGGTTAATTCGTGCATCGAGTGAACGCTATGCACCACCACCACATGCCCGGTTTGTACTGTTGTTGGATCCATTTGATAAAACTCCTGTTGCCTTAAACCTTCTATAAATTCAGTATCACGCCGCCACAGCGGGGCGTGTAAAAATTAATGCTCCGCCGACAACGCCTCGGCAATATACGCCGCACTTAACAGTGTAAATATGTATGCCTGCAGAAACGCCTCCAGCAGGTGCAAGGCCTCGAAGGCCGTGCCAAACAAAATCACCGGCACCCCCGTGACGGTCCTGACAAAATACCCGCCGAAGGAAAATATAATGCTCACCAACACCGCCACCACCAGCGGGCCGGACATCATCACCGCGAACAACCGCATACATAGCGCCAACGGCTTTACAAAAGTTCCCAGCAATTCCAGCACAAACATCAGCGGCCATATAACCCAGGGAACCCCCGGCGGCACAATATGTTTCAGATATTTGGCTACGCCTATTACCGCTGCCACTGGCCAAGCTCGTGTGGACGCGACATCAGCCGTTGGGTGATCACTTGCGGTATCTGTGGCAGCATGGCCGGAACGGATGTGCGGTGTGTGATGCCGTCGGGCAGTTCGAATAAATTCTGCCAAGCCCGACACGTGCACCGTAAAGAATGTGCACACAGCCAGCGTCGCGGTGACGCTTAAATCCCCGGTTGCTCCGCCCCAGAATTCCGGAATATGCGTGCCGCATGCTGAATTAAATAATTGAATTAATTCATCAACGGGCAACATTCCGAACAGATCAGCGAACAAAATGAAGAAGAATGCCGTCCATAGATAGGGTGTGAATGTTGCGGCCCATTTGCCCAGCATGGGTTCAAACGTGTCGCGTTGCAGGAAGACCAGTAATGACTCAAAAAAGTTGCGAAATCCCGTGGGCACAGGCTTGGTTTTCATCCGTTGGGCCATCGCGGGAAAAATAGCCAGCATCAAACCCGCGGACAGCAAGAGCATCAGAACGTGATTGGTGAAATAAAAACTCTGGCCAAAAAGATGAAATAAAGGATAGGGATATAAATTATGGGCAACCGTCCCATTAAGTACGTTGATTTCGGCCAGACCCCCCGGTCTGATGGCATTGGGCAGCATAAAAACCATAACTCTTCAATCCGATTGCGGTTCTCGTTCCGACACCAACCCGCCAGAGCTGATCCGGGCCAAAACTTTTACCAGAAAACGCGCTCGGCGTCAATGCCGCACGCTATAAAAACGTCCCTGTGCATGGCGATGATCTACCGTATGGACGTCATACTTTGGAGTGTTTTATCACCCAGGAAGACGCCACGCTTTCAGCAATTAACAGCACAAAATAGAACGCGGCCAGCCATAACAACGTGACCGTTTTATGCAGATGCACCGGTGCCAAAGCAATAACAATGATCGCTCCCAGCGCCACTCCCACCAGTCGCGTCATATTGGCCAGTACTGCACAACGCAGCAGCAAGATCGCCGAGCGCCCAATCAGCACGACCATCGGCAACACCGCCAGCAGTCCCACCACCGCACTTACCAGCCCGGCCGCCAGCATTTCTCTCATATACAAGGGGCGATGCAACAGCGGCATTACCAGCATGGCCACCAACATTGCCGCACCGGTTGCCACCAGCGGGGTAATCGTTAATCCCAACCTGAGCCAGGAATTGGGAACTGGAGGTACTTCCGCCTGATCAGTCATCTGAATCAGCGCCCTTCTTAGAGGCCTCTTGACTATCCGTCGTGCCGCTTTTACCCGCTGCAGTTTCATCCTGATGCAGCAACATTTTAATCTGGAGATATAAATCCCCAATGACGGCCACACAGATCATGACTACCGTAGCAATTCCATGCCAGCGGAATGTATGATCCATCCATTGACCAAGCAGGCCAAAAATCAGCACCACCGCAAGGAATTCAATTCCCATCGAGGTAAAGCGCCGCAGTCCCGATGCCCGTGGCACAGGACTTTCCTGCCCTGAATACGGTACCGGAGCACCAGTCTTTAATTTATTGGACGCATGACGTTCCAGACGATCCAATGCTGATTTGGCACCGCCTGTTTTCGTTTCTTTCGTCGGCTCATTTTGTACCATGGCCGCTACCGTCCACCAACAACTTCCTTTGTACTATTTTTCACAAAGTAAGTCAAGCGATCCTGCCCCAGTATCGCAGCTTCGCTTTCCGGCAAATATTTTTTATGACGGCATTTCGGACCCCACCGCGACATATGTCAATAGATTCATGCGGCATGTTGAGTTGAAATCGGAATTTGATTTCATTGCACGATATTCTTCCCGACGGTGCAATCGGCCCAACCCATGCCGCCTTGAAGTGCAGATATTTTTTTTGCGAGCATTTCGCATTCCACGGCAACGTCCCCTGTAGCTCAATGCGCCTGCATTGTGTTCGAATCGGAACGCGATTTCATCCAACGAAACGATATGTTTCCCGGCAATGCGGGTGCCCGTCAGACAAAGCGCCTTTTCCGCTGCAACGCCAATGAACCCAGGCCGATCAGGCCCAGAGCCAGCAAGGAGCTTGAGCCCGGCAGCGGCAGTGCCGTCGGAGAGGGGTCCGTCTGAAATGTAAGGGTGGCACTATCGCCAGCATTCAGCCCCAGGGTAAGCGTGGAACTAAGCGTGTAGGGCGAAGTGGTCGTAAAATCAACCGGGCCGACTGTCGTATTGACGGTGCCGACCGGACCCAACGCTCCAACATTAAATGCCATGTTATTAGAGCTCGCAGTTGCACCGTTGGCGGCACTGGTGTATTGGAAGTAGTCCAGTGTTTGGCCGCCCGACATTTCATCAGCAAAAAACGTAACCGACGCCGCACCGGTCAGCGACTCCAGAGAACCTGATGCGCTGGGCGTAAAGCTATTATCAGCAAGGTTGATGGTCATAGTCTCAAAGCCGCTGCTGCCATTGGCGACCACAAAACTTGTGGCCGCTTTTTCCAGAGCCACCTGCCCGTTGGCCGGAGCTGATGGGCTGTTGGCAGTAGCGGAAAATCCAAAAATCTGGAAGTCGCCTACGCCTGACACTTGGTTAGCATTAATCTGATAATTCTGCCCGGTGGCGTCCAAGGTGCCGTTCAGACTCACCGTCTGCGCGCCGGAAGTGAACGTGGCCACAAGAGCCGCATCAGCCGCTGAGGCCGCAAAGCCGGAAAGCAAAAGTCCGCATAC